>JAYSRI010000385.1:0-3061 GCA_043721175.1 Alphaproteobacteria bacterium | reverse complement strand
TGTACGCGTTGGTATCAGGCCCAAAGGCGAGGCCTTCGCGCGACATCATCTTGTCAAACTCGCTCTCGGGCACATTCTCGCTGCCGTTGAAAGCCATGTGCTCCATAAAGTGCATCAAGCCCGATTGCGCGTCGCTCTCCATATAGGAACCCGCCGCAATTCGAAGCCGGATAGAGGCCTCACCGCGCGGGGTCGGCCAGCGTTGGATGGCATAACGCATACCGTTGGGCAAAGTACCATATTTGATAGCAGGATCGGGGGCAAAGTCTTTGTAACGATCTTGGGGAAAGCCCGGTTGGGGTGCCAGTTGCGCTACGGCTGGTTGTGCGGCCAGAAGTGTGAAAACTGAAATTGTTGCAAGTAAAAACCGACGCATATTCGCCTCCAAAATGACATCACCACCACGCCGTGCGCGGCCCTGATCGTCAAGTAACAAAGCTGTAATCTTATAGCGCGCCAAACACGCTAAAAATGTTTCGAGCTATTCAGGTTGAACGGAAACCCGCAACAACGTGCCGTTGCCATCTTCAGTGACGTACAAACCACCACGGGGTGCAGCCGCCACACCCACGGGTGTGCCAGTTGGGCGCTCGCCTCGCAGTGCCGTCCAGCCAAAAACAATGTCGCGGCTTTGGCCTGCTAGATCGCCGCGAGTATTGATCGGCACAAGTGTTAGGCGATGCCCTGTGGGCTGATAACCATGCAAGGCAATGGCAATCGCGCGACCATTTCGCGCCAATCCACCTTCCAGAATTGCCAAACCCAAAGGTGCACTGTGTGCGGGTAAGTTACGAGCGGGCACAGCTGTTCCCTGGCACGACGATGATCTGAAACCCGCCGCCCGCACCGCCATGCCATAGCAAGCAGGCCAGCCGTAATTCTTGCCCGCTTCAATCTTGTTCAACTCATCTGGCGGAATAAGAGGCGAGGCGATGTCCATGCCATTTTCTCCGCCCCACAGCACATTAGCGGTGCTATCGAAGGCCAAGGCGGCGCTGTTGCGCAAACCCGTGGCGTGAGGTGTCAGAGTGCTCCAACGTAGCGGCGTGGCGGAGGGCGTAAACACTCGAATGGCAGCACGCGCCAAAGGCCCCGAGCCTTCTTGGCAAACATTGCCTTGCATCGCGCCGTCGCAATCATCTGTTGCAGAACCTGTTGAGAATGCGATGCGGCCGTCATTCATCACGGCAAGGCCAATCAACGGATGTCGGCCCGTGCCCGGCGCTTCAGTTAAAACAGGGATAAGCTGTGTGCGCGTCGGCCCAAGTTTGACTTCGCTGATACGCGTGGCTTCACCCAACCAGATACGGCCATCTAGTCCCCGTGCGAGGCCATGGGGCCTATCAAGACGGCTGGCAACAACCTTGATAACGGGCGCATCTCCCGTTGGCGACACGTCAATCAAAAGCAATCGCCCGCGTCCCCGCTCCCAACTTCCCATGTCGGCCACCAACACTTGGTTGTCTGACAAAGAGATGACGCCGCGAGGAAAACCAATGTTTTCCGCGATCAAGCTAACGCAGACACCCGGCGAGCTGGGGATATTCAAAGAGCGATAGCCATCACAGCTTTTGTCAATTGATTGGCGATAGCCTGCAGACTGGGCGCTTGTCCCAGTGCCAAGTAAAATCCCGCAAAGTGCGCATATCAAAGCGAATGGGGAACGCAGCGCCAAGACTTAATGGCCAATAGCGCTTGCAGCACTTTCCTGGACAAACACACGGCCACAATAAAGGCATTCCACTTCATGCTCACTGCCCATTTCATACCACACCTTGGGATGGCCCATAGACCCACCACCACCGTCGCACGCAATGCGGTGGCCTTGAACCACAATCTTCTCGATAGGGGGCCGTAAGCGCGAGGTGGATGGTTTTGACATATTAGGCAGGTCTCTCACAGCGCCGTGATTGCCACAGCTACAAAGCGTCCCTAATTAGAGCCTAGCGGGTGTGCGCGTCAACGTGATTTGCCCATTTGCCTTCCCTTTACAATGCGCCCTCGCCATCTCTTAAAGTCAACGAAATGCCCACAACTGAATTTGCAATCCAAGCGCGTGGCCTACAAAAAACCTATGCAGCTTCTGGTAAGGCACCAGAAAAGCATGCGTTGAAAGGTCTTGATTTGACCGTTCCTAAAGGCTCCATTTTTGGTCTTTTGGGTCCGAATGGGGCGGGCAAGTCCACGTTTATCAATATTATTGCGGGCCTTGTGGTCAAGTCTGGCGGCAATCTCAGCATTTGGGGCATTGATATTGACCGCGACCACCGAGCCGCGAAAGGCGCTATCGGTATCGTTCCCCAAGAGATCACTGTGGACGCCTTTTTCACGCCTTTTGAGACGCTAGAACTTCAAGCAGGTTTTTATGGCGTGCCACCGCGCGAGCGCCGTTCGATGGAATTGCTCGAAGCTGTTGGCCTCGCTGACAAACGCGACACTTACTCACGCACATTATCTGGCGGCATGAAACGACGTCTGCTGATCGCCAAGGCGCTGGTTCACAATCCCCCTGTCGTTGTTTTGGATGAACCGACTGCTGGCGTAGATGTCGAATTGCGTCGCTCGCTATGGGAGTATGTCTCGGTGCTTAACAAAGAGCGCGGCGTGACCATCGTGTTGACCACGCACTATCTCGAAGAAGCCCAAGAGCTTTGCGATACCATCGCTATCATTGATCAAGGCAAGTTGATCGCCTGCGAGCCGACACCGCAAATCCTGCAACGCCTTGATAAAAAAGCCATTGTCATTACGCCCATTGAGCCGCTTTCTGGCATTCCTTCAGGGCTAAACGGTCTGGAAACCGGGTTGCGCAGTGACGGGGCCTTGGCAATCCACTATCGCCCGCAGGATCATACTGTTGAAGAGCTGTTATCACGCGCTTTGGCCGCAGGTGTGCGCATCAAGGATCTACGGATCGAAGAACCTGATTTGGAAGACGTGTTCGTGGCACTGACAAGCCCGGCTGGTGGGCGTTAGGCTGCAACCAAAGTTGGCGCAGGCACCGCCCGGCCAATCCGCTTAGCTTCATCTAGCCATTGGGTGATGGCATCTTCGATATTGC
>JAYSRI010000384.1:0-3064 GCA_043721175.1 Alphaproteobacteria bacterium | reverse complement strand
TCGTGTTCCAGAGGTCATTGGGGTCCAGCGGATCGCTACCTTGATAAACCCAGTTCTTGGCTTCATCGCGCGCCAGCTTGTCAATATCCAGCAATGTTTCCCAAGCAGGCTGACCACGCCGCCACGAGGCAAAGTCCGCACGCCGCCAAATGCCGCGCACGTGATCGGTATCCTGCCAAAAGTTGCTGATATAGCCTTGTGTGAACCCGCCAAACGTTAATCGATCCTTGGCACGCACAATCGCCAGTGCATCCTGCTCTAGCTTGGCGTAGCGCGTGTCGTTTTGCAGGACAGGCAGCGAGCGTGCATTTTGACCGCGTACCCACGTCAAAGCGCGCTCACCCTCAACCTCCTCTAGCCACAAAAATGGATCGTTAGCGGCAGCAGTTTGGGCGATTGCGGGGCTGTTCAATGCGGTCATTCCTAATGCTGTGGTCGAGATAGCGGCGAGAAATGTGCGACGGTTCATGATGGTCTCCGGCTGGATAGCTTTGGTCTGACGATGGAGCGGTTTTGAGCGGGCTGGTCAAGTGATGGTTGCTTCCCCGTGAGTCACTGCGTGACGGAGGATGCCTTACCCCCGCCGCGCCACAACCATGTAGTTGATCCCCGTATCGCGGCCTAGTGACCAACGGTCCATCAAGGGGTTGTAAGCGACACCAATTGGGTCATCTAACGCGATCCCGGACTCATCGCGCAAAGCCGCAACAATCTCGCTTGGTTTGACCAGCTTGTCATAATCATGCGTGCCTTCGGGCAACCAGTGTAAAATTCGCTCAGCACCGATAATCGCGAACGCTAAAGCGCGCGGTGTGCGGTTGATGGTGGCGATGAACATCAAGCCGCCTGGAGCCACTAGTCTTGCCGTAGTGCGCAGGAATTCTGCGGCGTCAGCCACATGCTCAACCACTTCCATATTGAGTACGATATCATACGGGCCTTCGCCTGCGGCCAATAATCCTTCAGCGGTGCCATGACGATAATCGATCTCAAGACCAACTTGGCTAGCATGAACCATCGCGGTTTTGATATTTGGGGCCGTGGCGTCTACTGCGGTGACTTTGGCCCCCATCCGTGTCATCGGCTCACTCAGCAAGCCCCCGCCACAGCCAATATCCAACAGTCGAAGGCCAGTCAGCGGCTCCAAGTCGGTCGGCGCGCGACCAAACCGCTGACACGCGGTATCACGGATGAATTGCAGGCGCGTCGGATTAAACTTGTGCAACGGGCGGAATTTTCCATGCGGGTTCCACCAATCGTCAGCCATGGCGGCAAACTTGGCAACTTCGGCTGGATCGATTGATGGCGACGACGGGGCGGCATCCATGATCATGTCTTGGGTAGCTTTAGGCATGCGTTTTGTTAGACCTGTTCAGCAGTGTGGCGTGAGCCGGTGGGTTGACCATACAGTGTCTTAGAGCGATCAGAAGCCCCGTCGAGTGGTTCGCGTCAGTAAGACGCATTTGGAGCAGTCACAATGTCGCGTTTGGTCATGAAGTTTGGTGGCACCTCGGTCGGTGATGTAGAGCGTATTCGCCGCGTCGCACGCCTTGTGGCTGCTGAACGCGAACGCGGGCACGGCTTGGCAGTGGTAGTTTCAGCCATGTCTGGCGATACCAACCGCCTTGTGGCGCTTGCCGATGAGGCGGGAAAAGGTCTGCCATCCGATCAATTCGACGATGAGTATGATGTGGTAGTCGCTACTGGCGAGCAAGTTACAACAGGCCTTCTCGCCTTAGCGCTGCGAGCGATGGGTATTCCGGCGCGCTCATGGCAAGGCTGGCAGATACGGGTTGCCAGCAGCGACGCCCATGGCAGTGCGCGCATTGATGGTATTGACGCGGCAGAGGTTGCCAAAGCCATTGATGCGGGCGAAGTCGCTGTTATTCCGGGTTTTCAGGGCGTAACCGCCGAAGACCGTATTACAACATTGGGTCGTGGTGGTTCTGACACGTCAGCTGTTGCCGTTGCGGCTGCGTTAGGTGCTATGCGGTGTGACATTTATACAGACGTGGACGGTGTTTACACGACCGACCCACGCATGGTGCCAAAAGCGCAGCGACTTGAGAAGATTTCTTATGAAGAGATGCTGGAAATGGCATCTCTTGGTGCCAAAGTGCTTCAAACTCGCAGCGTCGAGCTGGCAATGGCCAAGCAAGTGCCAGTGCGCGTGTTATCCAGTTTTGTAGAGCCCGGTGAACCAAACCCCGGCACCCTAGTTTGTGATGAGGATGAGATCGTGGAAAAGCAAATCGTATCGGGCATCGCCTATTCGCGCGATGAAGCAAAATTGTCGCTGAAGGGCCTTGTTGATCACCCCGGTGTCGCGGCGATCATCTTTGGCATGTTGGCCGACGCCAATGTTAACGTCGACATGATCGTGCAAGCCCCGTCACGCACCGAAGGCAAGGTCAACATGACCTTCACCATTCCAGAGCGTGATGCAGACCGCTCCGCAGCCATCATGGAAGCCGCCAAGGAGCAAATCGGCTTTGAAGTCGCGGAAGTGAAGAAGGACGTCTCTAAAGTGTCGGTTATTGGTGTAGGGATGCGCAGTCATGTTGGGGTTGCCCGCATAATGTTTGACGCCTTGTCTAAAAAGGGCATCAACATTGAGAACATCGCTACGTCCGAGATCAAGATCAGTGTATTGATTGATAGCAGCTATACTGAACTGGCCGTGCGGGCGCTTCATACCGCCTATGGGTTGGATGGGGCGTAGCGCTGAAAAAGGACCGCAGAGCCAGTGCTCCGCGCTCCCTTCATATAAACTGTTGGTTTGTTTTAGAAATGGAACCGTTTGCCAGCCCCCTCACGACTATCGCCCATTCATGCGCGCCTGCATATCCCACAGCTCGCTATAGACCCCGCCCAATGCCAACAACGCACCGTGCGTTCCCCTCTCCGCCACTACGCCTTCACGCAGGACGACAATCTCGTCAGCGTCGGCCACGGTGGACAACCGATGCGCGACGACCAAAGTGGTGCGCCCGCGCGCTGCATCTTCTAGCGCCTCGCGCACTTCGGCTTCGGTGACAGAATCGAGGCTGGACGTGGCTTCGTC
>JAYSRI010000383.1:0-3064 GCA_043721175.1 Alphaproteobacteria bacterium | reverse complement strand
TGACCGACCGCAAAGCCTTCATGATTATATCTGGTGGCGTCAACATCTACCCACAAGAAAGCGAAAACGTCCTTGTCACTCACCCGCGCGTGGCCGATGTCGCGGTGTTTGGCATTCCCAACGACGATTTTGGCGAAGAGGTCAAAGCCGTTGTTCAACCGATGGACATGGCAGAGGCCACACCGGAATTTGAAGCTGAGCTTTTGGCGTTTTGCCGCGCCAGCGTCAGCCATGTGAAAGCACCTCGCTCCATTGATTTTATAGCCGAATTACCGCGTCATCCAACTGGCAAGCTCTACAAACGCCTGTTGCGCGATCAATATTGGGCAGGCCGGGAAAGCAAAATTGTATGACGACTATAAACCCCGCTGCCCCAAATGCGGATCAAATCGCCTATTGGAATAGTGCAGTCGCTGACCGTTGGGCGCGCCGTCAGGCCGAGATTGACGCAATGATGGCCCCGTTTACTGATGCGCTGCTAGGCGCTGCGAACCTTGGACCGGACGGGCCTTGGCGTATTTTGGACGTTGGTTGTGGATCGGGCGAAACGACGTTGCTGGCAGCCCAAATCGGCCATGAGGTGACCGGGCTTGATGTCTCTACGTCGCTACTGGAGCTGGCCAAATCGCGGGCGAAAGCGGCTGGTAATCTCTCGATAAACTTTTTTCTTGGTGACGCCTCTCGCCTGTTTATCGACCCTCCGTTTGATCTCATCATGTCGCGTTTTGGTGTGATGTTTTTTGACGACCCACCCAAGGCGTTCGCAAATCTTGCGAAAATGACCAAGAATGGCGGGCGGATAGTGTTTGTCTGCTGGCGCTCGCCATTAGAAAACCAATGGGTGACGCTGCCGATGTCGACGCTGGAGGGTATGGTCGAAGCAGGTGGTGCCAAGCAAGTCGACGGTCCTGGGCCTTTCGCTTTTGCAGACGCCACTAAAGTGCGTGCACTTTTGTCAGGCGCTGGATTTGGCGACATTAAAATCACACCTTATGATGGCCAAATGGCCATGGGAGGGGCAAAAGGCGTTGAGGCTGCGGCGGCTTATATCGCCGAAATCGGCCCTGCGGCGCGTGCCATTGCTGAACTTCCCAAGCAGGCGCGTCCTGCTATGATCACGCGTCTTGAGACAGCGATAGTGCCCTTTATGCGCGGCGACCAGCTGGTTTTACAAGGCGGCGTTTGGGTGGTTGAGGCTGTGCGCCACTAAACCCGCGCCAACTCATCCGCGACATCGCCACTGCTCGCTTCGTCTACTAATGTCGCGGCTTCACGCTCTTGTTGCAGGACGCGGAACACACGGGCGAGGTATTCTTGGGTCCACGCACCGCGTTCTTGCGCTTGCGCCTTTGTGGGGGTGAAGGTTTCGATTTGGGCGGAAGTGACAATGCCCGATGCTTCCAATAGACGTTCAAGCGTGTCAGCCCGTTCGCGAACAACAGACAGCTCTTGAGCGAGGACGAGCACGATATTGGTCAGGCGTTCGATGTCGGTATTAAGGAAATAAGGGCGCCGACCCTTGGACTTCTTGCCAGCCAGCACCAGAGGATCAATCGTGCTCATTTCACGGCCCCAACCACGTGCCAAGCGGCCTTGCGACCATAATCTTCTTGCTTGCTGTCATTGGCGGCTTCTGGGAAGACCTCCGCGTCCACAATCGCCGCCACGCCACCATGCACCAATTTTTCACGCGCAAAGCCTGCTTTGACCATCCAGTCGTCGAGATCGACCTCGTGCATTTTGGTCCAGAAGGGTTCATTATTGTAAAAGGCATCCCAATCACGCATGCTTTGCTCAAACAGCGGCATCTCGGCGCTATATTGGGGTTGCTCGACGTGCAGAACGATGCCGCCGGGTTTGAGCAAGCGGTAGGTCTCAGCGAAGATTTGCGGCATGGTCTTATAAGACGTTTCATGCAGAAACATGCACGAATGGATCACATCAAAGCTCTCGTCGGCGATCTGCGATAAATCGGCCACATCGCCTTGAACAAAGGTGATATTGTCCACCCCCATCGCTTTGGCGCGCGCCAGACCATAGCGCAACATGGGCGCGGCCACGTCCACTGCCACCACGTCGGCATCGGGAAACGCCACCGCAATTGGCAACACATTGTGACCAAGGCCCGCACCCAAGTCCAAGATGCGTTTTGGCTTTAGGTCGGGCAAGTTTTCCTTAATCCATGCCGCAATCGCTTGCCCGCCGCCATCATTATAGCGGCCCAACATCCCGCCCGTGGTGGCGAATATGCCGATGTCGTAATTGCTTGGCCCGGTAATATCGCCGTCGACATTTTCATGATGATAGCTGCCAGGCATGCAATGGTGATCAATCGCAGTGACGCCGCGCGGCAGCTCCATTCTAGGGTCTAGGCGCAAACGCTGGTCATTGTCGGTCAGCGCGGCGGCTTTGGCGTTGAGGCTATCGGCTTGGCGTAATGTCACCCAACGCCCTGCCTGTTGACGGCTTTCCATCGTGCCACGGCGCAGCGCGCTCCACCATTGATACATCGGGTCTTTCAACATGGCCTCTCGCACTTCGTGGCGGTCTGTGAAGTCGCGACCTTTCTCTTGCTTGAAGGCCGGCGCAACGCGGGTGTCAAACGCTTCTTTGACGCCGGGCATGATCTGGGTTGAGACATGGCGGTTCAAGTGGGCGAGGAAGTTAAAGCGGCTGATCTCATCATGGCTGAGATCGGGATACATGTCATGGCGACCCGTCACGCGGTAGTCGGGTGGGCCATCGTAGGGGCGGGGGTCTGACATGGTATTCTCCGGTTTCTCTTGGAAGAAAGAAGGGTCTTGGATCGGTTTTGGTGACCATTTTGTTCACGCAAAACCTTGTCTCGATTGTCTTTGTCTGTGTGAGCGCGTCAAGGCACGCGCTTCGCGCTTTCCACCTTGACCCGCTCAAACAGGCGCGTTCAATTCCTTACAGAGCCCGTGTCTGGCCGGCTTTGTCAAGGATGGCGAAGCCACGGCAAAGCGGCGCGAAGCGTCCTTTACAAGGCAAGGCAGGCACTTGATGATTGCACCAAGGTTTTGAGTGACCAAAAGGGTCACCA
>JAYSRI010000382.1:0-3068 GCA_043721175.1 Alphaproteobacteria bacterium | reverse complement strand
ATGGGGAACGCACCGAGGTAAGAAAAGGTTCCATCTTCTTGGAACTTTTTCCTGTTAGGCGCGTTAAACCTCAAAACCTTGAGGAGTCATTTATGTCTGCAGTCGCGAATTTCGGCCCACATCTTCCTGTCCTACGTCGGTATGCGCGTGCGATGACCGGCTCGCAAGCCAGTGGGGACGCCTGCGTGCGAGCGGCTCTTCAAGCGATTTTGAGTGCACCGACACAGATATCCGATGCCCATCCACCCAAAATTGAGTTATTCCGTCTGTTTCACGCTGTCTGGAACCCTATTGAATCTCAGCTCGCTACCCATTTACGGCCACAGCGCAGTGCATTGTTATTGACGGCCGTGGAGGGGTTGAGCCTTGATGAGGCTGGTGTTGTGTTACAAATGACTGCGCAACAAATCGAACAAGACGTCATGGTAGCACGTGAGGAAATCCTGAACGAAATCCACGGCAGCGTAATGATCATTGAAGACGAGTCCGTTATTGCCATGTATCTGCAAAGCCTCGTCGAAGACCTGGGCCACACAGTTTTGGGCATCGCAACAACACACAAAGAAGCCGTCGCAATGATGGAAACGGGTCGGCCTGACTTGATTTTGGCCGACATTCGTTTGGCTGACGGATCGTCGGGCGTCGAAGCAGTCAAAGAGATATTGGAAAGCTGTGATTTGCCTGTGATCTTTATCACGGCCTTTCCAGAACGTCTGCTCACCGGAGAACGTTCAGAGCCAACCTATCTGATCACAAAACCGTTCCTCAATGAAACCGTCACCGCCACCATCAGCCAGGCGCTGTTTTTTCACCGCGAAAAAGCACGTGAACACGCCGCTGTGAATTAAAAGGAACTTTTCTCTTAGTGCAACGTTTCGAATTTGGGCCTGACGCTGTGTCGCGCCATTGGGCATAATGGGCCTCCCCGCTGGCGAATAGTCAGTTGGGTCGGTACTGCCATAAAAAGGGGTTACCCATGACTATTTGTACGAAACGACGCGCGCCTTCATCTTTTGCGGTCCTAGCCATTTTGGGCGTCACTGCACTCGGCTTGGTTGGCTGCAACCAAAAAGACCCTGTTGCCGAAAGTCAGGCCAACATGATTGAGAACTCGGCCGATTCCGTGCGGGCTTCGGGTGAAGTTGCGGCCAATGCGATTGAAGGCAGCGGTGCTGCAACCAGCAATGCAATGGAAGCTGCCGGAGCCGCTACAGAGAAATCAACCGATGTTCTCGCTGACAGCGTTCGTGATGCACGCAATACCCAAGCCAATGAAATTGACGCTTCGGCTGATGCCGTGCGTAAAGCAGGCGAAAAAAAATAGGCTGGTTTCGCGACCATTTTGCTCCGCCTCCATGGGGGCGGGGCAAGATTGCTACTTTGCTGATGATTTTTCTAGGGAGTCGCCCGCAAAATCTGAAACAGATTTTCTTGGGCCACGTAGGCTCTATCTTAAAGTGCTAGATCGACCTGATGTGCTTCATAAATGAAGCACATTGACCTAGTCGATTAACCACCAGATGCAAACTTACCTCTTGAGCGTTGTTGTTGAACTTTTTGCAAATAAATTTTCCAATTGATCCTCGTCAATGAGTGATGTTCCAGTGCGCTGTACATTAGCGCATGACCGATTCAAACAAACTGCCTGCTTTAACCGGCTTGACGCAAGCCGAGGCGAAGACCCTTCTTGCAACCTATGGCGCTAACCGCATCGCCGCACCAAAACTGCGGTCAGTCTTTGCTATTATTCTGGGCACGCTCAAAGAGCCGATGTTTATGTTCATGCTGTCAGCTGCAGCCCTGTACTTGGTTGTCGGAGATTTAGCGGAAGGTGCTTTCTTGGTGGCTGCGGCTTGTGTGTCTATGGGCTTGGTGGTGTTTCAGGATGCGCGGTCTGAAGATGCGCTCAATGCCTTGCGCGATCTTGTGGCACCCCAAGCACATGTTATTCGCGGTGGCATCACACAAGTTGTTCCGGCTGAAGACCTTGTTCCGGGTGATATCGTTATACTCAGTGCCGGAGAGCGCTTTCCCGCCGACGCCAACTTGATTTCAGATGGGCTTATAACGGTAGACGAATCGGTCCTGACAGGGGAGGCCGTCCCCGTTACCAAGCAAACCTTCGTTGAGACTGCTCTGTTTGCGGGGACTATGATTGTCAGCGGTGAGGGGCTGGCTCGGGTTCGAGAAACGGGAAACCGGACCCGGATTGGTGCCATTGGCGCAAACTTGACTGGCGCGATCGAGCAAACTCCGTTGCAGAAGACGACGGGGCGACTTGTCATATGGCTCAGCTTGGCAGCGTTTGTCGTTTGCGTTGTAATTGTCGTCGCGTATGGCTTGCTACGTGGCGATTGGGTTGCGGGTGGGCTTGCTGGGCTGACGGCCGCTATTGCACTACTTCCCGAGGAGTTTCCGTTGGTTTTAGCGGTTTTCTTGGCGATAGGGTCGCAGCGCTTGGCCAAGCGAAATGTGCTGGTTCGGCGCGCGGCAATTGTTGAAACCTTGGGGGCGATGACGCTGCTATGCGTCGATAAAACGGGCACACTCACACAGAACCAAATGAGTGTGGGCGAAGTTTGGGCGACGGCTGAGCAATCGGAGAATGACATTATTGACGCGGGCGTTCGTGCTAGCGCCCCGTATCCCATTGATCCAATGGATAAAGCGCTGCACGCGGCAAGTCAGTTGCACCCAGCGCCCAATGATGCGGGGCCATTAATTTCCTTACCTTTAACGGCGCAACGATTGGCCGTGATCCAGGCGTGGCCTGCGGACCAAAAAATGACTTGGGCAGCCAAGGGTGCACCCGAGGCAATAATCCACTTGTGCAAGCTGTCGACTGAAACAGTGGCGCGCATCCATGTCCAACTCGACGATATGGCTGGACGGGGTATGCGCGTGCTGGCAATCGCCCAGGCCAGCAATATCGAGCTAGATGTAAGCGATGTCGCAAACGTGCCTTTGCAATTCTTAGGCCTAATCGGCTTCGTCGATCCCTTGAGAGACGACGTGCCTGAAGCGCTCGCACAAGCGCGGATTGCGGGCATTGATGTGGCGATGATCAC
>JAYSRI010000381.1:0-3069 GCA_043721175.1 Alphaproteobacteria bacterium | reverse complement strand
TGCTGTGGTTCAAGCACCAGCCGCCCAGTTGGCTCGCGTTATGCAGGCTTATGCCGACAAAAACGCAGCGTGACGTCCGTCGTCCGCGATATCAAACTTACAACTTACACTAATCAGGAAACTCTAACATGTCGAAACTAGAAAAATTGGTCGATGACCTGTCCGCATTGACCGTCTTGGAAGCTGCAGACCTCGCGAAAATGCTCGAAGAAAAGTGGGGCGTGACTGCCGCTGCTGCCGTCGCAGTTGCCGCTGGCCCAGCTGCTGGTCCAGTCGAAGCTGCTGAAGAGCAAACCGAATTCACTGTCATGATGACATCGTTCGGCGAAAAGAAGATCGAAGTCATCAAAGAAGTCCGCGCTATCACAGGTCTTGGCCTGAAAGAAGCTAAGGATTTGGTTGAAGCAGCTCCAAAAGCTATCAAAGAAGGCGTCTCCAAAGCTGAAGCTGAGAAAATGAAAACTCAGTTGGAAGCAGCTGGCGCAAAGATTGAACTGAAGTAAGCTCTGGCTTTCTTTGCTTCGTTAAGATGGGCGTCCGGGCAACCGGGCGCCTATTTTTTTGGGGGGGAAGAAAAGTGCGCGAACAGGCGCGTGGGGCGGGAGCAAAAAGCCCTTCGGAACAAACGGCAGTTAGCCACAGCTTGGCGTCAAAGCGAAGTCGTTTGGTCCGTACAAATGGTGTTCGGCGTTATCAAAATATGTGAAATGTGCTCCGCGCCACATCAAACCATGCGACGACTCGATTTCAGCTTCGACTAAATGCAAAGTTTCCCGTTGGTTTTTGTAAGATAACTCAACTGTATTCCCGTCAAGTGAGAACACGACCTCATAACTCTCTTCTTGTATGTCAAGCGGCTCAACCGACTGATTACAGCCATACCTTGTCAGTTTTTGATACGGCAGGTTTGGATAGGCAGGGTGAAATAGCCAATATCCATAAGTCGCGACTGTTAGGATTACTGTTCCTGCAAGCCAAAACCAAATGGCGCGTCGATTCTGCGGAGTCCCAGTAGTGTTGCGAACATTCAGCATTTACCATGCCCCAAGAGCGACTATCAATTTCTTATGATCAGATGTTCTTGAACAATGAGCGGGTTCTTGCTGATAAGTGCGAGTAACACGCGCGCTGGTCCTTCCGGGCGCCGACGGCGTTGCTCCCAGCCCCGCACAGTACCAACCGCTACACCGATGCTAGTCGCAAACTCTTGCTGGTTGAGGCCGGTGGAGAGTCTTATCGACCTGACATCGGAATCTTCAACCTCGACTTGGTGAACAACAACCCCCTCTAAGTTGCCCTCGGCAAAAGAAATGGCTTGTCGTAAACCAGTGGCAATTTGTTCAAAGGCTTTTGTCATTTTCGTCTCCCGTACTGGCGCGTTAGAGCCGTGCAAAGTTCAATTAATTGACTACGTTCGGTCTCGGTAATGTTATCGCGTTGATTCTTTGCGAAGCATGTGATCAAGACAATCGGCATGTTTTGATCGACGAAAAAATGTATTGTCCGAAAACCACTGCTCTTACCTGCTCCTTGACGCGCAATTCTTACTTTTCTGAGGCCGCCGCCTAGGCTGATACCGGTAAGCGGATCGCGCGCCAATTGGTCGACCAATTGTTCCTTCTCTGCACTGGTCATGCCCGCAGCTTTTGCAGCGCGAAGAAATTCTGGTAACTCGATAATGGTATGCATCTATCGTTGACCGTACCGCCAAACACAAACTACGTCAATGACGTAATCGCTCATTCTTGGGCGCAATAATGTAGTGTGCAGTTAACATGGTCACGTGGTGTTGATGGCGCACTAAACAACTGCACACAAGCCCTTTACACCCCGCTCCCATTCGGGCATTCCCCACCACGAACCCAGTCATGATGTCTCACGGCCCCCACGCGCCTGCGGGGCCCTGTGGACGTGTCGGTATGTTCTCCCGCGCGGGCGCGCTAAATATAAGATGAGTGCGCACAGGCATCCGCCTTGTCGCTGCGCCACTTAGCGAAAGGAAAGAGCGTTGGCTCAATCGTTCACAGGCAAGAAACGTATTCGTAAGTCTTTTGGTAAAATCGCTGAAGCGGTGACAATGCCAAACCTAATCGAAGTGCAAAAAAGCTCATATGATCAATTCCTTCAAAAGGATGTGCCGCTAGGTGAGCGTCGGGACCACGGCATTGAAGCGGTGTTCAAATCGGTCTTCCCGATCAAGGATTTCCAAGAACGCGCCGTTTTGGAGTATGTGTCGTTTGAATTTGAAAAGCCAAAGTTTGATGTTGAGGAGTGCATCCAGCGCGACCTGACTTATTCGGCACCCCTGAAAGTGAAGTTGCGCCTCATCACATTCGAATCGGATGAAGACACAGGCGCAAAGTCTGTGAAGGACATCAAAGAGCAAGACGTCTTTATGGGCGACATCCCTTTGATGACTGATAAAGGCACATTTGTCGTCAACGGCACCGAGCGCGTCATCGTCAGCCAAATGCACCGTTCACCGGGTGTGTTTTTTGACCATGACAAAGGCAAGACCCATTCGTCCGGCAAGTTGCTGTTCGCTGCACGCGTCATCCCTTACCGCGGATCGTGGTTGGACTTTGAGTTTGATGCGAAGGACGTTGTATATGTCCGCATCGACCGCAAGCGTAAGCTGCCGGCTACTACCGTGCTATATGGCCTTGGGATGGACGCTGAAGAAATTCTGTCGACCTTCTACCGCACCATTACCTACACAGCAGGCGAGGGTGGTTGGACCATCCCATTTGTGCCGGATCGCTGGAAAGGCCAAAAGCCTGCTTACGATTTGATCGATGCCGCGACTGGGAAGGTCGTGGCAGAGGGTGGCAAGAAGTTGTCAGCGCGCAATGCGATCAAAATGGCTGAAGAAGGTGTTGCAACCCTGTTGGTGCCCGACGACCAGTTGGTCGGTCGCTATGCAGCGTATGACATCGCCAGCGCCGAGACCGGTGAAATCTACGCTGAAGCTGGTCAAGAGTTGAGCCATGTTCAAATCGTCGAGATGAAAACAGTTGGCGTCACCGAGGTCGACGTGTTGGATATTGACAATCTGACGGTTGGCCCATG
>JAYSRI010000380.1:0-3071 GCA_043721175.1 Alphaproteobacteria bacterium | reverse complement strand
GAATGGCGGATCATTGGCGCGGCTACGGCCACTTCATCATCATTTGCCAACGCCAACGCCAATCTGCGGGGGGTGGCAGCGTCAGACATCCGCGCGCTTAGATTTTTGCGAACTTCGGCGTCAAGCTCATAGGCGACTTTCGTCATTAGTTCGCCAAACATATTGTTCTCGAGTGGTGAGCGCGTGTCAGTTGTTGCGAAAAACAATTCGGTTACGTCATTGAGCAATTCACGACGCTTGTCACTGGAATTTTCGTGTGCCAGCTCAAGGAGCTTTGCGTATCGTGCACCAGTTTCCATCTCAATCACCACTCCATCTTACAATCTATGGTTAAATTAAATCTGTGAATAAAGTATGATTTAGTCCATTACAATTGGCTGAGTTACCCTGGCCCACCTGACAAGCGAGGTTCGCGGTCAATCGCTTGAGGCGCAGCTGCACGTTGCCTGCGACTGGTTGATTGTGCGGTTTGCCTTGGTTGGGTTGGCGTGGCTGAGCTTGTTTGACGTGCAGGCCTTGGTGCCGCGCGTGTTCGCTGATTAGTTGCAGGGCGCTGGCTCTCCTCAGAATCTGTCTCGCCATTTGCTACTGCCCGTGCCAGTGCAGCTGCATCTTCCGCTGCTTCTGCGGCCTCGCGTGCGCGGCGTTCGCCGCGTGTTTCAGGTGGTGGTGGAACGGGGGCTGTACCTGCCAGCGGATCTACGCGCACTTCGCCCGCAGCCTCTGCGCGTTGCTGTTCGGCTGCGACAGCCTCCCACTCACGCTGAACTGAATAGGCCGGTGTGCCTTGCTCGCGCGCAGCAATAAGTTGCGCGCGGCGCATTTCGGCAGCGTCAATCATGCCGTCTGCACCACGAAATGATTCAGGGTTGCTGGGGTCCCGCACTGGCCCGCGCGTTGCGGCTCTGGTTGGAGATGGAACAATTGCCACCTCTTGGCGAGGGGGAGCACCTTGTTGTGATGGTGTTACAAGAGCTGGGGCCACTGCCGCTTGTGTTGCAACGGGGACGGGTTTTATCGGTGTTCGAATTGCCGTGCTTGTTGCCGTAGCGGCACGCGCGACGGTTGCTGCTCGCACAGGGGCAATGGGTGCGGGAGGCGGCAAGGTTACAGCGCGGCGCGGTGCTGGGCTCGGCTGTTGGCTGGCAGCACGAGGGAGTGCAACTATAACCTGACTTTGAGCCGGTATCTCTTGCGTGCGGGGCGGCGGCGGCGGAACTGTCAGCGGTCTGACTCTCTGAGCAGGAACACCGGGTGACACTGAAGCAGCACTGCTTGGGCGAGCTTGCGTCATTGGTTGGGAAGGACGCGGCAAGGATTGTGTCGATTGTCCGACACTGGAAGGAGCTGTGCCTGAATAAGACGTCCGAACACGTGGCGTTGACAGGGGCGCGGGCGGTGGCGTCAAAATAACGGGGCGGTTCACAGATGGCGATTGTGCAGGTGCCGCCTCATATTCAATCCGTGGCGTGTTAACGGCAACCGTTGCTGGCGCGTAGGATTGTGGTTGAGGTTGTGGTTGAGCAGGCGGGCGAGATTGGTTTTGGACCTGCCTCTGCGAGACGTTAGGTGCCTGATAGGCAGCTGCCGTCGGCGTGTTGCTCAGCCAAGGTGCTGGACGCACTTCCCAGCCTGTCCGGCCAGAATTTTCCTGTCCAGCCATCGTGGGGGCGCTGCGATATGCAGGCGCATTCGTAGCTATTTGGCTTGTTTGGGTCGAATTAAGCGCCTTCATTGATTCAACAGCCCGATCTCGTCGAGGCAGGCCCGAGGCTATTCCTGGACCATTTTGCTGGGTCGATGATGATGAGAAACTGCACATGCCACTGCTAGTTGGTGCGCTTTGATTGCGGGTCTCGTTTTGCCCAAAGGAACGTGGGTTATTGCCAAAAGACCAGGAAGCACACATCTGATCACTGGTGCATGCCATCGCACAAGATTGCGCGGACTGTGCCGGAAAGCGCGTGTAACCGCCATTCTGGGCAAACGCACCTGAGGGCGCACTGAACGTGACTATGAATAAAGGGCCAGAGACCGCTAATAAGACTGATGCACGTGTGCGCATGCTGAACTCCTGCAAAACAAGTATCCAGCTGCCCTATTTCGGTTAAGGTCGCCTTAAGAAATTGGGCTTGCGCGCATGATTAGGGGGTTAGACTTTCCTTCAATTCACTCACTTCAAGCCAGACTTCCTCCATTTGGCCTAACTTTTTGCGCAACATCACCACGTCCTCACTTGCTTTTGAGAAAGCTAGTGGATCGCGCGCATAGAAGCTAGCGTCACTTAAGCGTGTCTCAACTACAATTATTTGTGCTTGGATCTGGGGGATTTGTGTTTCAGCCTCACGCAATCGGTGTTCGTCTTTGAACGAAAGTTTCTTTGGCGCTTTGGACGCACTTCCATTGAGCAACGCTGCATTTACTTTGGATTTTGTTGCCACTCCCGATGACGTTAAGGCGGGTATGCCTTGGCGTTGCAAATCGCTCCACCCGCCGGGTGTTTCAATCCATGTACCGTCGCCACGAGGAGCCAAAGTTGCCGAAACAACGCCATCGAGAAACGAGCGATCATGGCTGACAAGAATGACTGTTCCATCATATTCGGCCAGCATATCTTCGAGTACATCCAGGGTTTCCATGTCCAGATCGTTTGTCGGTTCATCCAGCACGAGCACATTGGACGGTTTTGCCAGCGCGAGGGCAAGCAAAATACGGTTACGCTCCCCGCCTGAAAAAGTACCAACGGGTTGGCGCAAATGTCGTCCGTCAAACAGAAAATCCTTGGCATAGGCCGCCACATGGCGCGGTCGATCACGCACCATAATTTGATCACCACCAGCAGGAGCAAATGTGTCCCACAACGTTGCTTTGGGATCGAGCGTCGCGCGCGTCTGGTCCATATATGCAATGGTCAGGTTCTTGCCGAGACGAGTGGCACCGTCATCAACGTCCAATGTACCCAACAAAATCTTGACCAATGTCGATTTTCCAGCACCATTGGGCCCAACAATCCCCAGCCGATCACCACGCACGATACGAAGGTCGAGGTTTTTGACGACTGCGCCCCGACC
>JAYSRI010000379.1:0-3074 GCA_043721175.1 Alphaproteobacteria bacterium | reverse complement strand
ACGAGGCTTTGCACTGGGCCTTGAGACCCTGTTGGTGGTGGAACACAAGCGCGCGTTGATGGAGCCGCAAATCCGCGATGCTTTATATGATTTGCCAGATGGCAAGCGCCCCCGCGTTATCGGCAAGAAGGGCTTTGATGGTGCTCCACTGTTACCTGATACCGGCTCGATACCCATTCCCCAATTAGCGCAAGTCTTGTTCGATTTGCTGCCGGATGGACCACATGTTGCTCAGGCCAATGCTTATTTAGCGCGCGTTGGTCAAAGCAAAGAGCGGGCACAAGCGTTGGAAGGAGATGCGCACAGGAAGCCACACTTCTGTTCGGGCTGCCCCCACAATACGTCCACGGTGGTGCCAGATGGTTCGCGTGCGCTGGCGGGCATTGGTTGTCATTACATGGCCAATTACATGCCAGAACGCAAAACCGATATGACAAGCCAAATGGGTGGCGAAGGCATTGGCTGGATTGGGCAAGCTCCGTTTACGGACGAAGACCATGTTTTTGTCAATTTGGGCGACGGCACCTATTCCCACTCAGGCTCGTTGGCAATTCGTGCAGCCGTCACAGGTAAGGTCAATGTGACCTATAAGTTGCTTTATAACGATGCCGTTGCCATGACGGGGGGCCAACAAACCGAGAGCGGGCAAACCACGCCCCAAATCGCAAAACAGCTGCTTGGCGAAGGCGTTGCCAAAGTCGTTATTGTTGCCGACGATCCTGCCCGCTACGAGGGCGTACTCTTAGAGCCATCCGTCAAAGTGCGCCCGCGCGCCCAACTCGACAGCGTGCAGCGCGATCTGCGTGACACAAAGGGTGTAACGGTTTTGATTTACGACCAAATGTGCGCGACGGAAAAGCGTCGGCGTATCAAGCGGAAGTTAATGGAGAAAACCACAGTTCGCGCCTACATCAATCCCGCCGTTTGCGAAGGATGTGGGGATTGTTCCAAGCAATCAAACTGTTTGTCGATCCACCCGCTTGAGACCGATTTCGGCACCAAGCGCAAAATCGACCAGTCCTCATGCAATCAAGATGCCCGTTGTGTCGACGGTTTCTGTCCCAGCTTCGTGACGATTGAAGGCGCCCATAATCCAAGACGAGACCGCGCCCGACCGATATTTGACGCGACCAACATCCCTTTGCCAGAGCCAATGAGCTTGGATCGTCCGCGTTCAATTGTGTTTACCGGTGTTGGCGGCACAGGCGTGACGACAGTCTCGGCGATTGTCGGTATGGCGGCGCATGTTGATGGTAAGGCATCCTCAACGTTAGACATGACTGGCCTCGCGCAAAAAGGCGGTCAAGTGCTGTCGCATGTCAGGATCGCTAAAAACCCCGAGGATATTCGTTCGGGTCGCGTGCCGCCATCATCGGCTGATGTTATGATTGCAGGCGATTTGATCGTTGCGACAAACCTGGATGCGCTCGCCCTTGTTTCCAAAGGGCTGACGCGCGCAGTGGGCAATTTCGATATCACACCAACCAGCGAGTTCATTCAAAACCGCACCCGTCGCTACCGCGCACAGCCAAAAATTGATTTGTTTGATCAGGCCGTCGCCAGTCTTGATATCATTCACGCCGAAGCGTTGGCCGAAGAGTATCTCTATGATGCGATGTTTTCCAACATGATCCTATTGGGCTTTGCTTGGCAAAAAGGCTTGGTGCCAGTTTCGCTGCGCGGGCTGTACAGAGCCATCAAACTCAATGGTGTCGCGATTGACGACAATGTGCTGGCGTTTGATTTGGGGCGGTTGGCTTCCTATGATCCAGAGCGGCTCAAAAGCATGGTACCAGTGCGCGAAGCGCCGCCAGAAAAATCACTCGACGACCTGATCGCCCATCGAATAGCCCATCTTACAGCTTACCAGGATGCAAATTATGCCCGCATTTATACCGAAGCAGTCAGCAAAGTTCGTACACGCGAAACCGAACTTGGTTTAGGGGAAGGATTGACCCGCGCGGTCGCCACCAATCTGTCTAAACTGATGGCCTATAAGGATGAATATGAGGTTGCACGGCTGTACAGCGATCCTGCTTATTTGGTTGGACTGGACGAGACATTGGTCGGGCGCAAATCCATTAAAATCTGGCTTTCCCCGCCAATGATTGCGCCAATTGATCCCCATACAGGCCACGCCAAGAAAATTGCGTTTGGTTCTTGGGTTTTGGGTGTGTTCAAAATTCTTCAACATGGCAAAGCCTTGCGTGGCGGCCACTTTGACTTTTTCGGAAAAAGTTCTGAACGGGCCATGGAGCGCGGCCTGCGTGATGATTACCTCGCTGACCTTGACGTTTTGAAGGGACAGCTCAGCGCTCATACCGTCAAAACAATCATCGAGATAGCCCGACTCCCCGATGACGTCCGCGGATTTGGTCATGTTAAAGCCGCTAGCGTTGACGTTATGAAAGCCAAAAGAGTTGTTTTGATGGGCAACCTTAATCGCAGCTAGATGGAGCTTGTTAAAACGCCGGGTCATGCACGCGAAGGACTTCAACGAACGCCAGGAACAGATGGTAAAATGTCGACGTCGGAATATCCTTGGCAATCATCTGCCCTTCGGCATCAAAATGGTCGTACCAGCATCCAGCAACTGGGTGACTAAGATGTTTTGAGAAGATCGTCTCAATAGTTTGCTTTACGACATCTTGAGTGTCGTCACCGCAAAACTCTTGGACGCTCAACCAGCCCTTTATGCGCTCGGTGTTTGGCCATGTGCGCGAACCGCCGTCCAATACAAGCCCGTCATCGCGGACCATATTGCGCGTCAAACCTGTGGAGCGGTCAACACCTGCGTGTTCGCCGAATGTCATCAACGCTTTGATCAGCCGCGTATTGTCTTGGCCGCTGATGCGCTGATGTTGTCCCAAAATCCAGGCCCATTCCATCTGATGGCCCGGTTCAACGACGCGACCCTGCTCATCTTTAAGTGCAACCAAATTATCATCAAAGAATTCAGGCAAAATGCCGACGTCGGCGCGAACCAGTCGATGGGCGAAGAGATCGCGCAAGTCATTGGCAGCGCTCGCAAAGCGGGCGTCACCTGTTGCGTCGGTCAGTGCCAATGTCGCCTC
>JAYSRI010000378.1:0-3077 GCA_043721175.1 Alphaproteobacteria bacterium | reverse complement strand
CATGAGGCCACTTGGCGGAGTGGCAACGCACCGGACTGCAAATCCGGGCTACTTGGTTCGATTCCAAGGGTGGCCTCCAATCTCAAAAATCGCTACGGTTTTGTCAGGTCTTTTGATGAAAGTGTCGTGCCATGTTTCAATGCGGTTTTGTAATTTTCGACAACATCACCCAACTTGATTTTACAGGTCCATTACAAGTTCTTCACCGTTTGCCTGACAGCAAAGTCCATATTATCGCGGCAACTCTTGATCCTATGATGAGCGATTGTGGATTGGCCATGGTGCCAACAATCACATTCGCCGATTGCCCACAGCTCGATTTGATCTGCATCCCAGGTGGCTTTGGCGTCGAAGCGGCAATGGCTGACGAGACATTGATCGAGTTTGTGCGCACCCAAGCCAAGGGCGCGCGTTATGTCACGAGCGTTTGCACCGGCGCATTTGTATTGGGTACGGCAGGTCTACTTAATGGAAAAAAGGCAACAACGCATTGGGCCTATCACGCGATGTTAGCCGATGTCGGCGCAATCCCAACCCAAGGCCGCGTTGTGCGCGACGGTCATGTGTTTACTGGCGGCGGGGTGACAGCTGGGATCGACTTTGCATTGACAATCGTGGCTGAAATTGCGGGCGATAAAGTAGCTCAGCGCGTTCAGCTGTCGATCGAATACGATCCTGCCCCGCCATTTAACAGCGGATCGCCAAATAGCGCCGCAGGCGATGTTTTAGCAGGGCTGGCTGGTGCTTATGCGCAGCGTAATGCGGATTTTGGCGCATCGGTGAGCGCGGCCTTTACAAAACTAAATCCGTAAGGCCCGCATAGCGGCGTGGCGTGCAAAGCTGAGCGTAACGGCTTTGCGGCGTGCTGCTACCAAGTCAAAGCGGGGTGCAGGGCGAATGATTTCGGCACCAAACGCATCCGCTACAATAAGGCCTGGTGCATCGTCGCCGCTGGAAGGTATCAAATCCAGCGGAAAATCCGGTGTCACTGCAAAGTAGAATAAATCACAATATGGTGCATATTCTCGCCATTTATTGTCGGTCTTATAGTCCTCAATCCCCGATTTAACCTCAACAATCACCAGCTGCCCTTTGGGGGTCAGTGCGCAGATATCGGCGCGGCGATTGTTGGCGAGGCTAAACTCCCAGATGGGAGCATAGCCTGCGTGGACCAGTAAACGGGTTGCACCTTGACGCACGGCGATTGTGATATCGGGGCGGCAAAGCGGGATGACCTCAGCCATTTCGGGTGGTTCGGGGGTTTCAGTTTCGGCGAGAGCTGTTGCATACATGCCCCATCATGTTCCACACTTGTTCTTTTGTCTAGCAGGCGAGTGGAATTTTGTGAGCAAAACCAAACTTGGCCTTTTATACCAACGGCCCATTGAGATGAACACACTATAAAGATTTGTCATCCCGGCCGCAGCGCAGCGAAGAGCCGGGACCTCGTCGGTTTTGGGCACGAATGCAGCAGGGTCCCCGATCTTCGCTTTGCTCGTCGGGGAAGACAAACTTGGGGTGGAGCCTTGGACCCATCATCGTGCCGCTTATTTCTTCTTCCCCTTGCCCCCTGGCCAAGGCTTTACATCTAATTTCGTCCAATGGTTTGCCTTTTGGGTTGGTTTAGCGTCAGGCCCCATGCCTTGAAAATAGGACTTTTGCCACTTTTCTTTACGCGCCAAGCTGTCGGGTTTCTCAAGATCCGCGTTAAAGTTATTGCGGCTGGCTTGCCACGCTTCGTAAGCCTCACGCAGACCCTCTTCGGTCTCATAAGGCGCAAAAGTGGGTTGAATTTGCTCAATCGCCGCCAAGTTGACGGGGAAAATATGGGCAAACGGCTCACCCTTTTCAAACCGCACAGGATGAAAAGCGCGGGTCATCACCCAATTCATGGTGAAGGTATAGTGGGACCAATCTGTTTCGATGATCCCAGACAAGGCAGAAATCCCGTCTTTGGGATTATTCATTGGCCCGGTCGTCATCAGTTGTGTGCCCGGTTCTGTACGAAATATTTGGTTGACGTGAAACGTCAGCACGCCGTGACCAAAGTGGCTAGTCGGTGCTGGCCAGCCTTCCTCTAATATTTCAACAACCATAGCATCAGGGCTTGGCCCGCCGTCCCATGTCGCTTCAAATGCGCAGGGGCACAGCATTTCCCACCCGTATTGATTGGCGATATTGAGCGGCAAGCAGCGGTACGCAAACTTGTCGGACGTGGTATCCATCCAAGGCCGCACGAGCGGACCTGGGCGCATTTCAGTTGGGGGGAAGCCCAAAGTGTAAGAGGTCAGTTTCATGACCCTTGTTGTCAGTGACTCAGGCCTGTTTGTCTAGACCAGAAGCGCTTTGGCGATCCAGAATATCAGTGTCCAAAGAGCCGCACTGATCGCGAGCGCAAAGCCGACAGCTCGACGGTCAGACCATTTTGAGCGAGCGGCGGTGGTTTGCTTGGCAAGGTGGGGAATGTCGATATTAGCCATCACGCCATTAAATCTGTCAAACCTTGTGTCTTGGTTAACATCGCACACTGGCATGATTGCGCATCACACCTTATGTGGAGTGCCAAGAAGCGTTATTGAGCGCTGAGATAGTTTCAGTGCGGGCGCAATGCGCTCGTGAAAGTGGAGTTTCCCCATGACGACCCCAAATGCCATTGTTACAATCGGGCAAGGTGATAGCGCGATCCATATTGGCAATGCGCTTCCGATGACGTTTATTTGTGGCCCCTGCGCAATGGAAAGCCGTAACCACGCCATGGAAACAGCTCAGTGGTTAAAGGAAACCTATGGCAAATTGGGCGCAAACCTGATTTACAAATCCAGCTACGACAAAGCTAATCGATCAAGCCTAACCGGCGCGCGCGGCTTTGGCCTCGATAATGCCATGGCGGTTTTTCAAGAAATTAAAGACAAACTGGGATTGGCCGTTTTAACCGATGTTCATACCGAAGAGCATTGCCGTGAGGTCGGCAAGGTTGTCGACGTGCTGCAAATTCCCGCTTTTTTGTGCCGTCAAACTGATTTGCTGATTGCAGCCGCGCAAACTGGCAAAGTCGTGAACGTGAAAAAGGGGCAGTT
>JAYSRI010000377.1:0-3089 GCA_043721175.1 Alphaproteobacteria bacterium | reverse complement strand
TTCTGGCGGGTCTATTTTGAGATCAATCAAGTCAATTTGCGGAAGCAGCGCTGCACCGTAACGGTTTGGCAATAATAGGTTTTTGTATCGACCACTATCGGCATTAATGCGTGTTTCAAGTGATGGCGTGGCTGAGCCCAGAACAATCGTAGCTCCCTCAAATTTCGCCCGCGCTACGGCCATATCGCGTGCATGATAGCGCAAACCGTCATCTTGCTTGAAGCTGGCATCGTGCTCTTCATCGACAATGATCAATGACAGTTTGGCGAACGGCAAAAATAGAGCCGAGCGCGCCCCAATAACAATGCGCGCACGTCCGGCACTGATTTCCCGCCATGCACGACGTTTTTGAGGCTGTTTGACTTCATAGTGCCATTGAACAGGCATAGCCCCAAATCGGTCTTCAAAACGCGCCATAATTGCTTGGGTCAGTGCGATTTCGGGCAATAGGATTAGAATTTGCCCGCCAGAGCTTGCCCGTAATGCACTTGCTACAGCTTCAAGATACACCTCAGTTTTGCCAGAGCCCGTGACACCATCAAGTAAAAACGGCGTGAAACCGCCTGTTTCAATTGCGTCGCCAATCGTTTGTGCGGCCGCCAATTGAATATCCGACAAGGGACGGGCAGGGCGGTCTGGGTCTGGTCTATCAAAAACTGTATCAACTGGTCGTTCAATCTCGCGCAGGCAACCTGCTTTCAGAAGGCCTGTCACAATGCCGGAACCTATTGCCGCGTCTTTTGCTAATTGCGCACGCGAAACTGGCACGACGGCGAGGGCCAAGACCCGCGTCCGCGCGTCGCTTTGTTTGTCTGGCATCGTTCCGGTTGCCAGCATCAGGCGCTCCATCGGCCCCGGGCCCAATGCTTCAGGGCTGCGCAAAATCATGGCTAACACTTGGCCCGGCGGCGTCACCAAATAGCGCGCCGCGAAATCTACAAAATCGCGCAAAGGCTTTGACAAAGGCGGCGTTTCAAACCGCGATGCGACTGGCTTGAGATTGTCGCCATTGCCGTCTGGTTTTACGGCCCAAACAACCCCGATGCGCACCTGCTTGCCAAGGGGAACTTCAACAATGTCGCCCAATGCCAGTGTCATGCCAATTGGCACAGCATAGTCAAACGCTTCGGGTAGCGGCAAAGGTAAAAGGACGGATACTGCGGGCATGGATACGATTGTAGCGCAAATGTATCAGCGGTGGATGGTGACGTGCAGTAGCCGCTGACGCGATAATTAGACCTCGCCGCGCAGCGTACTAGCCATCCGCGCGCGGGTGGCGGGCTGGCAAAGGCACGGGCAGCACGGTTGACGATGCACGCGCCACGTGACGGCCTTCGCTGTCATAAAGATCAGCTTCCAGAAAGGCCGCTGATTTACCCCACCGCACCACGCGCCCTTCCGCCTCAACAGGTCCAGCAGGGCAGGGGCGCAGGAATGTTGTTTTAAGTTCCAATGTCGGCACTGCGAACGCCATGTCGCCAGCCACGATGCCGGCAATTGCCATGGCCTCATCAAGCATGGCCGACACAAACCCGCCTTGCAAAGCGCCGCGTGGGTTGCACCACTCGGCTTGCCCGACCATTTTCAATCGCACACTTCCTGCTTGCTGATCGACGCCGATCAGTTCCAATCCCAAAGTAATTGAACATGGCGGGCGTGTTTTAGAATTGGCGAATTTGGCCAAAACCTCGGCATCGCTGCGCGTTGGCGCTTTTGGCACGCTCATTTTTTGCGGCGAAACGCATCAAGGCTAACCACTGCACTGGGTTCGGGCGCTGTTGCCACGGTATCACCGATCTCGGCTTCTAGAACGTCGTCTTCTTCAATTTCAGTCGCGGAAAAATCATCGACCACATCAAATGGCAAAGCAAACCGCACCGAGGGATCATAAAATCGAGTGATGGCTGCAAAAGGGATGACAATCCGCTGTGGCACACCGCCGAACGTCAGCGTGATGGCAAACCAATCGTCGCGAACCTCAAGGTCATCATACTGATGCTGTATAACGATTGTCATTTCGTCGGGATATTTTGATGCCAAATAGTTTGCGACTTGCACACCGCGCCCACGCGTTCTGAAGCTGACGTAATAATGGTGATCGCCGGGTAGACCCGTCAATGCAACCTTGATGGCATCACGAACAACGCCTCGCAACGCGTCTTGAGTGAGTTTTGCATAGCCAATGAGGTCTTCCGACATCGCGCTGTATCCTGCTGCAAGCCATATCTGGCGTTTTTGTTATTTGACACCTTTCTTAGTCGCGAAAAATTCATCCCGCAATCGTCTTCGGTGTCCACGCGAACCTTAGCCCCGATTGGGCGAGTAGGTTGACTGATTTTTTTGGGCTTTAGCGTTGAGGCAGGGGGATTGACCCAAACAATTTGTAACCAGCCCCAAAACGGCCACGTATCCCATTGCACCACACAAACAGGACGACGAACATGAAGATCAAAGACATCGCAGCGATGGCAATTTCGGGTTTCGGTGCAGCGATCTTTACAGATAGTTTGCGGTACAAGTTCACTGATCACCCAAAGACCCAAGTCATTTTTGGTGCACTGAATGATTGGGCAGGAACACTTGGCCTTAGCGGACTTTTTGCCCATACGGGGCTTTTTAGCCAATATGTCATCGGCAGTGGTGAGCTTTTTGCATCGGCTTTGCTCGTCATTGGACTTGTTCCGAGCCTTAAACGACTGAATGCGCTGGGTGCGATGATTGCTTTTGCTATAATGAGTGGAGCGGTCAGCTGCCATTTGTTTACGCCTTTAGGCATTGATCCCAACCATGATGGCGGTGGACTTTTTGCTGCAGCCGCAACTTTGTTGGTCGGGTCAATTGCCCTGACACTTATACGTTTGCCTGAAGTTTTAGGCATGTTGCGCGACCTCGGACGCGCACTGATACCAAGCGAAATGGTCGAACGGCCAAACACGTCGAGCAACAGTCTTGCTTTGTAAGTGACCACCAAAAACGACCACCGTCAAGAATTCAACTCCCCCCAAATTATGCTCGAAAAATGAAAGTCAAAAAATGACCTTTTCTAAAACTCTCCTCGCAATCGGTTTAGTTCTGACACCTCTTTGCAC
>JAYSRI010000376.1:0-8007 GCA_043721175.1 Alphaproteobacteria bacterium | reverse complement strand
CGCCACATTTGAGCTGACAGAACAAGGCACGGCCACGCTTGTCGAGCGCGACAATGGGCGGTCCTTTGGCGTCGAGAGCGATTTTGAAGCCAAGTCGGGCAAGGCTCTCTAAGCCAGCATAGCCGCGCTCACCAGCAAAGGCGAGGCCCTCTTCACTGGCCTCCAACACGATCCAATGCGGTAACGCGCCAAAGCCATCGACAATGGCGGCGATGTCATGGCCAAACTCGGGGTCTGTAATATCGCTGACGGACAAATTGACGGCGACTTGCACGCCAAATCCGCGTGCGCGCCAAGATGCGACAGCGCGCGCCGCATCGGCCATCAATGTGCGACTGATCACACTCAACAATCCCTCTCGTGCGGCGAGGCCTAAGAATAGCCCTGGCGTTAAAATGCCGAGGTCCTCGTGGTGCCAGCGTGCGACACCCTCAAAGCTAACGATTTTCTGAGATTGCAAGTCGATTTGTGGCTGGAACGCGAGGCGTATCGCACCTGACTCAATGGCGTTGAGCAATTGCGCGCGTGCGAATGATACTGAATCTGCGCTCATCGGTAGCTTCCAACTCAATAGCACCAATCAAACTTTGATTGGCGCTGGGATTGAAAGCCTAGCAAGCTGTCCTTAAAACGGGGTCTGAAAATTGGGTGCAATTTTATCGAATGATGCAGATTGGTGCATGTCGTGCCGCTAGAAAGTACTATGCGGCTTGGGCAAACCGGGTAACCTGGCCTTGCAATTCACCCAACAGCGCTCGGCCCATCGGGTGATCGCTTGTGGTGATTTTTTGCTTAACACTGGCCACAATCGCCGCAACATGGGCATCTAGTATCTGGCGTGGTGCGCGTGATCTTGCATCCGGATTGTCGAGCAAGCGGCAAAGCGAGCCTGCGAACTCCGAAACGATTGGATAGCCATAGGTGGTGCCCAAGCCCTTCAGGTCATGGGCACGACGATAAAAGTCTTCTAATTCAGGCTCACCGGAATTTGGTTGACAAATCGCTTTATGGGCAACTTCGAGCTTGTTCATCTCGTCAATCAGCCAGTCAGCAAATTGATCAGACATAGCCGCCATTGCGGCTTCGGCACGCGCCAAGGCCCCTGCATCAAACCCACCAAGGCTTTTGCCCAACTTCATCTTCAGCCGATTTGGCGGAGAAAAATGCTCAACTTTTGCTTGATCGCCAGACATAGCCTACTCCGTCTACATCAGAATTGTATCTTTCTATACTTAAGATATCGTGAAACGGACTGGTAACACTTGATGAAACGGCTATTGTGCAAATTGCTCCGCGAGCATACGTTCGTCTAGCGAGCGATCAGGATCAAACAGCATAACCATCGACCTTGAGCGATCTTCGCGGATTTCCACGCTGGCTACATTTCGGATTTCCTGACTGTCAGCCGAGGCTGCAACTGGCCGCAACACAGGGTCCAGCACGTCAAAGCGTACTTTGCATTCGCGTTTCAAAAGCGCACCGCGCCAGCGTCTGGGGCGAAAAACGCTGATTGGTGTCAATGCCAACAGGCCACAGCCAAGCGGTAATATGGGGCCGTGAGCGGACAAATTATAGGCAGTGCTGCCCGCTGGTGTTGCCAGCAACGCGCCATCGCAAATGATTTCATTCAGGCGCTCGGCTTCATCGACAAAAATGCGCAAGCGGGCAGTTTGGTGGGTTTGGCGTAACAAAGACACTTCGTTGATGGCCACATTCTCGTGCACACTGCCGTCAACACAGGTCGCCGTCATGCGCAAAGGATGGATGACTGACGCTTTGGCCTCAGCAAGGCGGGTTGGCAAATCCAGCTCCTGATAGTCATTCATCAAGAACCCTATGGTGCCTTGATTAAGGCCAAAAACCGGAATGCTGTCATTCATATGCCGACGCAATGTTTCCAGCATCAGGCCATCGCCCCCCAAGGCGACGATAACTTCAGCTTGGTCTTCGGGGACTGAGCCGTAAATGTGACGCAATTTCAGCATCGCCTCGCGCGCTTCAGGACGCGGGCTGGCGACAAAGGAGATGCGGTCAAAGCGGCGGCGACTTGTGCTCATATCTCACTTCACCGCAGATTGGGGCGGCGCGTCAATGGAGGTGGTGACATGAGTTCTAATTTTTAAGACTTGCACCAAATTGTTGCCGAGCGCCCTGTGGCGCGTGTCGCATCCAAACCATCGCGCAAACATGCTCGTCGGCAGGGGTCCATGGCTTGGCTTTTGCGTCAAGGATTTCGTAAATCGTGCGCACAATGCTGGCGTCAAAATTGGCCGCTCTTGCCACCAATGCCACTGTATTGCTGTCGGCCTTCGTAAGCTTACGAGCTACACCTTGGCTGGGCAAATCTAATAACCCAGCAAGCCCAACAAAAAACGCGCCCCGCTCGCCCCGCATCAATGCCGCCAGCAACATGCCGGGCGTCGCTGTTGAAACTGAGTGGCGTACACTGCGGCGAATGCCGCCTGATTGTTTGTCGTCGATATTTTCAGAAGTACGCCCGTCTGCCGAATCCGCTGCGACGAATTCTGTTAGACGCGTCAATCGTTTTTCGAGTTTTGTCGGCAATCGCATAGCGACCGCGATGCGTGTCTTCGCACCAGCCAAACCATAAGCAACAGCGATCAGGCTGGCTGGCAAGTCATGGCGGCCAACAAGGGCGTCAATATCGTCGGGCTTGTCACGCAGGATATTGATGGCCACCTTAAAGTCGTTGGTGGAAATGCGCGCGGTGGCATTGCGCGCTAAAGTCGCGACAATCTTTACATTCTTCGTAGTGATCAGTTTGGTTGTGACGTTTTCGCCAATCAATGGGCGATCAGCGATGCACATTCGATGATCAAAATCACATTTGTCGACAACTTCGATGAGAATATCGTCGTTGATCACAGGACAGAATGATAAAACAGGTTGGGCGACGTCGATGTTGTCCAGCGCCAGCTCGCGGACCAGTTCCACAGGCGCCCAGTCTGCCATCGCCAAAGCGGCAGACAACTTTTGACGTATCTCTTGGCGAGCAAATCCATAGAGCTTGACCAGAATGTCAGAAAATAAAGTGCGTTCCATTAAAGTTGCGGCGCGTTCGTCATCCAGAAACTGCTCAGCCGTTGCCGAAACGAGCGCTTCGCGGGCTGCGCGCGACGTATCGCTAGCGAGTTCTAAAAGGGGATGTCGAAAACTCATGTTTTCCAACTACGGGTTAAGCTGTGAAAAAATTGTTAAACGGCAACTCTAGCAAAGTATTAAACGCACAAATAACTTGACCATGTTGATGTATAATCTCAGAGTTGCATGAATAAGTGATACAAGGATGGCAATAATGAACGCGCCTGTAAATCCAAACCAGCCAGCGATGCCGCTATCAGCAGAATCGGTGGCGGCTTTACCGTCAATTGCTGCCGCTGCATCCCATTTTTATGGAGAACGTGGGGATGATATTGAGTGGCGCGCGCGGGTTGATTGCGCGGCCCTTTACCGATTGGTCGCGCTTTATGGTTGGGACGATATGATTTTTACTCATATCTCGTTGCGTATTCCTGGCCCCGAGCATCATTTTTTGATCAATCCCTATGGCTTTATGTTTGATGAAATCACGGCAAGCTCGCTCGTAAAAGTGGATTTGGACGGAAATGTCATTGATCCAACACCGTATTTTATCAATCCGGCTGGCTTCACGATCCACTCAGCGATTCATGCAGCGCGGGAGGATGCTGTGTGCGTGCTTCATTGCCATAGTGATGCGGGGGTTGCTGTCAGCGCGCAAAAAGGTGGGCTATTGCCGATTTCGCAGACGGCGATGGCATGTACGGGTGACCTTGCCTATCATGATTATGAAGGTGTTGCGCTTGACCTGGACGAGCGTGAGCGGCTGGTTGCCGACCTTGGCACCCGCAATTTCATGCTGTTGCGAAACCACGGCACACTGGCAGTTGGTGATAGTGCACCCGGCGCATTTATGCGGATGTATTACCTGGAGCGTGCGTGCAAGATGCAGGTATTGGCGCAAGCTGGCGGGGAGTTGTTGGAATGCGATCCAACAATGGAAGTCCGTGTCGGCAAACAGGTTAGTCCGGCATTTTCGCAAGCATTTGGTGGAGCTTTGGCTTGGCCAGGCCTATTACGGAAGGTCGCGCGGCAATCACCGGGGTTCAATTCTTAGGGCTTTGCCTGCTAGCACTTGCTTGGCCTTCGCTAGGGCACACGGGGGCTTGGACGCCTGAGAAGGGGCACGCCAACATAATTGTGTCGGCCAGCGTTAGCCATACACCGGTTGCCAATGCTGCAATCACAACCGATCTCTACTATGAGCGCGGACTTGGAAAGGGCTGGGCTCTGGTCTTTTCACCCTCGATTTCTGACCAAGATAACCTTTACGCCCGCAACGAAGCTCAGCTTAGTTTGAGGCGATCATTGTACGCCCGCGACGGCTGGGCGATTTCCGCTCAAGCTGGCGCCTACATCTGGAAAGAAACCGCCACCGCGCAAGCATCCAGTGGCGCGGAATTGCGTGTGGCAGTCGGCAAGTCGTTTGGACAGGGCGGTTGGACGAACTTTGAAACGGCTGCGCGCGAATGTGGCGGCACAACAAGTGTTCGCTGGGAAGCAACCTTGGGCCATCAAGTTCGCCGATTGGACCGTGCACTGATCAAAGTTTTTGGTGACGGCGAAGGGTGTGCCGCCAATATCACGAGGCTCCAAGGTAGTTACGTTTTTGGCCTGTCAGAAACAGTTGGCGTGGAGTTGGGGTGGCGACAAACACTACCAAATTCGTCAAACTGGAATGAACAGGGCGGCGTGATTGGCCTTTGGCTGAAATTTTGAACCAATCTTGCAATTGTCACTGTTCTTATTGCTCCATTGGTTTAAGTGGTGCAGCATCGTCTAAAGTGACAGCTAAACCAATCCGCTCTGGAGCATATCCCCCTTGCTAGTTTTCTTGCGACGCCATTTCTTTTTCGCTTGTGCCGGGTTTGCACTTCTCGCGATGGCTATGTTTGTCGTGCTCAAAGAAGTGGGACTTGTTGGAAAACCGGCGTCGTCAGAGCAAGCAAAGACTGGTCCGGCTGGCAAAGGCGGCAAAGGTGATGCCAAGGGCGGTGCCAAGGGTGGCGCGGCCGGCCGTCCGGCTTTGGTCACGCTCGCCAGTGCCGACGTGCGCAGCTTTTCGGATCGCCTAGAAGTTCCCGGAACCGCGATCGCCAACGAGTCTGTCGTTATCACGTCGAAAGTCCAGGATGTGATTGAACAAGTATTGTTCGAAAGCGGGCAATATGTGCAGCGCGGGGCGCCACTGGTTGTGCTGGCAAAAAATGAGCAGTCTGCCGATGTTGGCGGCGCTCGTACTGACGTTGCTGCGGCATTTGATGATGCTGATGGGGCGTTGGAAGAAGCCGCCGCCGCGCGTGCCGATGCGGACGCAGCTTACAATGAAATCAATGCCGTCAGCCGCGATTTGGAAGCGGCGCGGGCGAGTATTTCAGAAGCCTTGGCGGTCCAAACCGAAGCCCGTTTGAACCTTGATCGTGTGTCAACCTTAAGCGAACGTGGCTATGCTTCCAAAGCGCGCTTGGACGGTGCACGTGCACAGTTGGCGACCGCCGATGCCCGCGTGCTCATCGCCAGGGAGCGCGCGGCGGGTGCTTCCCAGCGGATTACCACCCAAGAAAAGCGTGCATCAGCTTTAACGTCACGTGCGCAAAGTGTCGAACAGCGCGCCGGTTCGGCCCGCTCGCGTGCTATGAGCGTTTCCCAGCGCTCGGCGTCGGTACAGTCGCGCCTCAATGATCGCACCATTCGCGCGCCATTCTCGGGCCGTCTTGGCCTTCGAACCGTCAGTGCAGGTCAATTGGCGCGCCCGGGGGAAGCGATTGTCACCCTCGATGATATCTCGCAAATGAAGATCGATTTTGACGTGCCAGAGGCGCGGATGAATTCATTGCAAGTCGGCACTCAAATCGTCGTCCGTTCGGCAGCTGTACCTGACCAACTCAATCGCGCGATTGTGCGCTTTATCGACACTCGCATTGACCCGCGCTCACGTACCGTGCGGGCGCGGGCTTATGTGCCCAATGAAAACGGTCTCTTGCGACCCGGCATGCTAATGAGCGTGGATTTGCTATCGCCAGCGCGCGCAATGCCTGCGGTACCTGAAGTCGCGTTACTTGAAGAGGGGAATCAGAGCTTTGTGTTCGTTGCGTCGGGAACGGCTGGACCAGATGGCACAGGCCTCAAAGCGACGAAAACCCCAATCATGGTCGGTGCACGGCGTGAAGGCTTCGTAGAAGTTTTAAGCGGGATACCTGTTGGCGCCCCGGTGTTGGTCGAAGGGCTAGTTCGGTTGCGCGATGGTCAATCGATCCGCGTCGCAGGAGCAGCCTCTGCGAGCGCGCCAGCAAGTACAACATCGGGCGGGGCAGCAAAAGGCAAAGAAAAGGGCGCGCAATGATATTGTCGGACATGGCTGTTAAGCGGCCCGTTCTGGCAACTGTCGCCAGCCTTTTGTTGATTGCGTTTGGCTTGATCGCTTTTCGAAGCCTACCGTTGCGTGAATTGCCAGCGGTTGATCCCCCGATTGTCTCGGTAACAACCCAGTATCGCGGCGCTTCCGCAGAGATTGTTGAGAGCAGGATCACCCAAATCCTCGAAGACCAATTGACGGGCATCGAAGGCTTGGCGCTGATTGAAGCGTCGTCGCGCGATGGTCGCTCCTCTATTCGAGTTGAGTTTGACCTCAATCGGAACCTTGACGAAGCTGCCAATGATGTCCGCGCAGCAGTCAGCCGTGTTCAAAGCCGCTTGCCGCAAGGGGTAGATCCGCCCCAGGTTGAAAAAGCAGACGCGGATTCTGATCCGATCATTTGGCTTAACTTGGCGGCTGATACCATGAGCCGGACTGATCTGACTGGCTATGCAGAGCGCCAACTAACGGATCGACTGGGCGCACTCAACGGTGTTGCCAATGTGCGTGTTGGCGGTGGCATGCGCCAAGCCATGCGCATCTGGCTCAACACAGAAGCACTCGCTGCTCGCGGCTTAACGCCAGACGATGTTGACGCAGCACTGCGCAGCCAAAACGTCGAGCTTCCAGCAGGCCAGATCGAGAGTTTCGAGCGCGACTACACGATGCGTGTGGCACGCGGCTATCGCACTGCCGCCGAATTTGGTCGGCTGCCTGTCGGCCGATCCGGCGATGTCCGCATCACACGACTTGAGGATGTCGCAAGGGTCGTTGTCGGTGCTGAAGATGACCGGCGAATATTTCGTGGCAACGGCATCAATCAAGTTGGCCTGGGTATCGCGCGGCAATCCAATGCGAATGCTTTAGAAGTAGCGCGCGGCGTGCGTAAGGAAGCAGCAATCATAGAAAAGTCATTGCCAAAAGGCGTGACCATGGTCGTGGCTTTCGACAGTACAGTTTTCATCGAAAAGGCTATTGCAGGCGTTTGGACGACCATGGCAGAGGCCGTGGTGCTGGTAATCCTAGTGATATTTCTGTTTTTAGGCTCGTTTCGGGCGGCCATTATACCAGCGGCTACAATTCCTGTTTGCTTGATTGGCACATTCGCAGTGTTGGCCTTGTTTGGATATTCGATCAATCTCATCACCTTATTGGCGCTGGTTCTGGCGATTGGACTGGTGGTCGATGACGCCATTGTCGTGCTAGAAAACGTCCAGCGACGCGTGGATATGGGCGAGCCTGCACTGATCGGGGCACAAAGGGGCACAAACCAAGTTGCTTTTGCGGTGATTGCCACGACAGCAGTTCTGGTCTCAGTTTTCACGCCTTTACTTTTCGCCGGTGGTTTTGTTGGGCGCTTGTTCGTTGAGCTAGCCGTGACAATCGCTTCAGCGGTTGTTATTTCGGCGTTTGTCGCGCTCACCTTAACGCCGATGATGTGCTCGCTTTTGGTGCGGCCGTCATCAAAAGTGAACAAGCTCGCTGTCTGGATCGACGCAATGTTCGACCACGTACGTGCGTCATATCGCGCGTCTGTGGAAGCAAGCCTCAAA
>JAYSRI010000375.1:0-3106 GCA_043721175.1 Alphaproteobacteria bacterium | reverse complement strand
CAATACGGTGACATGATGCGACTTAACTCAAGTAAGCAAGCCGTCTGAGACGCGCTTTGGTGCCGCCTCTGCTGCACGCAAAGCGCGGGTTCGATTGTGAGTATGTCTGATTGAAGCAGTCAAGGGCCACTCTGCTGCGCTCCGTCTAAACCCTTGACAGCCTCAATCAGACGGAGCGCGCAGCCCCTGCCGCGCCTATGTTAACAATCGCTGGTCAAGAAGGAAAAAGCGCGGCGGGGGCCGCGCGCTCCCACGGCAAGGGTGACGCGCAATAGACCGCTGGCTTTGCATTTTGTGCGGCACGCTGTGATGGGGTTTTGTTGCTGCCAAGATGCGTGATCGTTAGTTGAGAGCAAGGTGCATGAAAGTCATGTTTTACCCACTGCCCCAAATTGCGATTGAATCGCGCTGCTTGGTTGAGTTAAACGATGTCAGTTGGTCATCATTTCTGCAGGCATTGTTTCGCTCATGCTATTGCCGACAGCATTTGATCAAAGACACTAAATAAGCTATATGACTAGGGATGAAATGGCAACATTCCCTGCTTCTAGCCACCCTGTTGCTGGTCTCAGCCTGCAACCGACCCGTCCAAGCAAACGCGCTCACAATTCCCCATCCCGACGATAACACCGCCAAGATTGAATATTTCGTCGAGCAGCCCTTGGGCACTGGACCATGGCCGACACTAATATTTTTGCACGGCTTTCAACCACCTTCGGAGAAAATCGGCGGGCGTGCCTATGTGAATTGGGGCGTCCTAGAGCGCTACAGCCAAGAAGGCTATCTCTCTGTGTCGGTTTCATTGCCCGGTTTTGGCGGCTCTAGCGGCCCAGAAGACTTTGCCGGACCGTTCTCTCAGCACGCCGTTCAGGCAGTGATTGAAAAGCTCAGATCAGATCAAAAGTCGATACCCGGCAAAGTGCTAATCGAGGGGGTTAGTCTAGGTGCCGTGACGGGCGCTCTTGTTGCTGCCCGAAATGAGCAAATCGCCGGATTGGTTCTCATCTCTGGGCTTTATGATTTTCCCGCATATTTTGACGGCCCAACTTCAATCCGTGCAGCCCCGGTCAAGAGAGTGATTGATGCGCAAACGGGAGGCTCTCAAGAAGCATTGCGCGCACGTTCTGCACTTGCCGTCGCTGGTCAAATTAAAGCGTCAACTCTTATCTTGAACGGTGCAAAAGATGATCGCACCGATCCCGATCAGGCGGTGCGCTTTGCAGATGCGATCAATAGCGCGGGAGGCAGGGCACGGGCGCATATTTACCCAGAATTTGGCCACGAAATTCCGATCCGTGCGCGTGATAGCGAGATAAAGGCGTTTATTGACGCAGAAATAAAGTAACAATTCGTGCACATCGCGCAAAATCTGAACCAGATGTTCGGAACAGGCTCTAAAGTGCTCGATTAACTTGATGTACACTTCCAAGCCACGAGGATTTCGACGGGCTCTAATTCATCACCCGCACATCAAACGGGCTATCGAGCGAAAAGGCCGGAACATCGGCTTCAAAGACTGCGCCATCCAAGGTTTTCATTGAATAATATCCACGCATCAGGCCCGAAGGCGTCGATAACGGACACCCTGATGTGTAGGTAAACATGTCTCCCGTGTGCAAAATAGGTTGCTCGCCAACAACGCCGGGGCCTTGAATGATTTGGGTGATGCCGTTTGTGTCGGTTATTTTCCACGTGCGGGCGATCAGCTGCACTGTCATGTCGGACTGGTTTTCTATCTCGACGCTATAGGCCCAAACGTAGTCGCTATTCTCAGGAACGGAGTGCTCGGCTAAGAAACTAGGCGTAACGCCGATGCGGATGCCGCGTGTGATCGCTGAATATTGGCTCATGTTTCTTTCACTAGCAAAAAATACAAGGCTTGGCATTCTCTTGTCGCAGGGAACGTAAAATTAGGTCCACGCACCAAATAGCTTTGATAACTTAAGTCCTTGGCCTTGATAGTGGCTGCCAATGTCGCCGTAAGTCACTAAAGGTGCGGCGGCGAGGGGTTCATAGACTAGCCGTGCAACAGGTTGTCCATGTTCGAGCAAGAACGGCACATCGCGGCCGCGAACTTCCAAAACGCCGCGCGTACCTTGCCCGTTTTGTGTGGCGACACCAAATCCCGGATCGAAGAACCCTGCATAATGGGCGCGAAATTCACCCAAGTCCTCGGCAGTTGGTACCATCTCGGCAGCGACATCTTTGGGTATCGCTAGCCCAGGTTGGGAGGCCAGAATATAAAACTCGCCGGGGTCCAGCACGAGACGGCCGTCGCGCGCGACAAGGGGTTCAAACCAGTCCCGGGGATCATGTGCTCCAACTTTTGTAAGGTCGAGCAATGGCGCATGACGCCGCGCACGGTAGCCGATCACATCGCCCAAGGCTGCATGAGAGAGGTCTAGATTAAGGTCAATGCGCTTCAAGGTAGGCGGGTCACCGCGCTTTAAGCGCAATTGTGTCAAGCGATCGCTAGTGCGAGCGAGAATGGAAAATGTGCGCGGGCAAATTTCGGCCCACAATGGGCCTCTGTAGCCTATCGCTACGCGGTCAAAACTGCTGGCACCATCACAAATAACCCGCACGAATACATCTATGCGCCCGGTCGAGCTTTTAGGATTAGCCAGCCCAAACGTGTCGCTGGGCAGCTCAAGGCTCTCTTGAAGCGCCACTAGATAAACGCATCCCGTCTCCAGCACAGCACCGTCGCGCAAATCAATCTTATGCATGGCCAGATCACCGCGTTCCAACAGACTTTGGACGCTTTTGCCCTGTCCCGGTAAGAAACTGGCGCGAACTCGATAAGCGAGGTCACCGAGACGTAAATCCAGACTGGCGGGTTGAATTTGGTCTTTATCGAGGTGTGACGTCGCTGTGATCGCACCGCTTTGATAAAGCGCGCCCAGCATATGATCCGGCAAAACGCCGCTAGTCTCGAGAATACTCATATCATTGGCTTAGCAGCACCATGCCATCAGGCCAAGCCATCGATGGCCCACCGCGCATGTGTGCTATTGGCAGCGAGGAAAGCATCGACTTTACCACTTTCCAAACCAGCCTCACCCGATAATTCTTGGGCATGAATGCCGGCGGCCACAAACAGACA
>JAYSRI010000374.1:0-8075 GCA_043721175.1 Alphaproteobacteria bacterium | reverse complement strand
TGTTATTACAAACACGAATTGCTAGTGACGAACCTGCGAAAGTGCGGGGCTTGGTGCGATACGGACTAACTGCTTCCAAGAAAGTTGGTAACGCCGTGGCGCGAAACCGTGCGCGCAGGCGATTGCGCGCTGCAATGATGTCACTTTTGCCCATTCACGGGCAGGCAGGTTACGACTATGTAGCGGTGGCGCGCACGGCCACCGTGACCGCAGATTGGCCAGCGTTGGTTGACGATCTGACGCGCCAATTTATAAGGCTCTCGCCACCTGTTGTGACTTAACCACTTTTGCTGCCACCAGCGCGCACGTTGCGCTGACCGCAAGGACAATCATGCCACCCTCCCCCAACGCGCCCGATACAAAAAACCTTGCCGTAGCAATTGCCCTGTCTCTGGCGATCTTGTTGGGCTTTCAGTATTTTTACGAAGCCCCCCGTGAGCGCGCGCGTTTGGCCGATTTAGCGGCACAGAGAGCCGCAACTACTAGCACAGGTTCCAAAGCTGCAGACCCTTCAAGCGCGACGGCAGCGATGCCTGTTCCAACTGCTGGCGCGCAAAATTTGGCGCGCGCGCAGGCATTGGCTCTCACCCAGCGGATCATAGTGGATGGTCCGGGTGTTGACGGTACATTGTCGACGCTGGGCGCACGGTTCGATGATCTGCGCCTGAAGCGTTACAAAGAAACGATCAAGTCTGATTCCAAAGAAATTACTCTGTTGCACCCTCAAGGCACAGCAGACGGCTACTATGCTTTTTACGGCTTTACGGCACCAGACGGTAGCGTTGGCGCATTGCCTGGGCCTAATACAGTGTGGAGCGCACCTGTTGGCGCAAAACTGACGCCTGCCACCCCTGTGATTTTAACCTACGACAACGGCCAAGGTCTGAAATTCGCACGCACCGTCGCGATGGACAAAAATTATCTGTTCACCATCACAGATGCGATCACCAACACGAGTGCAGTGCCTGTTACCTTATCATCCTACGGCGCTATTCGCCGTCACTCCAAGCCAAAGGATTTGATCAACCCCGTAATCCATGAGGGCATGATTGGCGTGCTCGACAACAAGTTGAAACTCCTTAAGTACCCAAAACTCGAAAAGGGCGAAGCGCTCCAACAAGCCTCGACAGGTGGCTGGCTTGGTATGTCCGACAAGTTTTGGTTCACAGCTTTGATCCCCGATCAAAAAGCAAAGCTTGACGCCTCCTACAAGATGACGAATTTGCCAGGCGAAGAAGTGTTTGAAAGCAGCTTTGTCGCCGCTCCTCAAGCGATTTTAGCGGGCGGAACCCTTACAACAACACAGCACCTTTTTGCAGGCTCCAAGCGTGTGGCTGACCTCAAAGCACTGGGCACAAAACTAGGTTTACCGCGGTTTGAAGACGCCGTTGATTGGGGCATGTTCTGGTTTTTGACCAAGCCATTTTACGCAATGTTGATGTTTTTCAATAATTTAGTTGGCAACAATATCGGTGTCGCGATCCTGATCGTTACGGTTGTTGTCAAGGTAGTCACCTTCCCGCTGGTATTTTCCAGTTACAAGAGCTTTGCGCGGATGCGCGATCTGGCGCCCAAAATGGCGGAGATCAAAGAGCGTTTTGCCGCTGACACGGCACGCCAACAGCAAGAAACCATGAAGCTCTACAAGGACGAGAAGATCAATCCCGTCGCAGGCTGTATTCCTTCGCTGCTAACCATGCCGATCTTCTTTGCCTTGTTCAAAGTGCTGTCGGTGGCGCTGGAATTGCGGCACACGCCATTCTACGGCTGGATCCCCGATTTGTCGGCCAAAGACCCGACAACGGTGTTTAACTTGTTTGGCCTGCTGCCATTTGATCCAACATCTTTGCCAGTCGTCGGGACTTTCTTGGCCATCGGCGCTTGGCCTATTTTGTATGGCATCTCGTTTTGGTTGCAAATGAAAATGCAACCCGCTGCAACTGATCCAACTCAAGCCCAAATTTTCGCGTTGATGCCATGGATTTTTGTGTTTGTGTTTGCAGGCTTTGGTTCGGGCCTGGTGATCTACTACACGTGGTCCAACCTTCTGACGATCTTGCAGCAATATGTGATCGCTAAATCGTCTGGCAATTCCACACCTATCGATGAGTTTTTTGCCAAGCTGGGCAAGAAGAAACCGGCTTAGATCATGGCCGAACAAATGTTGCCATCGTCGGCGATCTCAGAAGGCGAACGGTTATTTCGTCTTGAGCCACGCTTCATATGGGCCGCTAAAACCATGGCGGATTTGCCAGAAACAGGTGCGCCGGAAATTTGCTTCGCGGGCCGCTCGAACGTCGGCAAATCAAGCCTCGTGAATGCAATGGTAGGCCGAAAAGGCTTGGCGCGCGCATCGTCGGAACCCGGCCGCACCCGAGAGCTGATCTTCTTCGCGTTGGCTGGCAAGGACGAAATTGAGCGGTTGCGGATCGTCGATTTACCAGGCTACGGTCATGCAGTGGCATCGAAAGCTGAGATTGCACGCTGGAACATTGCCACGCGTGACTTTTTGCGTGGTCGCACCACACTTAAACGTGCATTCGTTTTGGTGGACAGCCGTCACGGGTTAAAACCAAACGACCTTGAAGTCATGAACATGCTCGATGCGTCGGCTTTGTCCTATCAGATCGTGCTCACTAAAGTCGACAAACTCAAAAAGGGTGAGCTTGACAGCGTTTATGCTGCGACCACCGCTGCCCTCGCCAAACGCCCGGCGGCTCATCCCCATGTGATCACGGTCTCGTCACATGAAGGGCTTGGTATTGGGGAATTACGCGAAGAAATCGCCACTTTCGCGCTTCCAGTTGCAGTAAACTAAGGGAGCGGGCAGCACTAGCTGCGCATCTTTGGCCACAACCGACAGGCCCAGCTAGTGCTGCGCGCTCCCACGCATCATCGTCAAACTGCGCCGTGGCAAGCCTTAAAGCGCTTGCCAGATCCGCATGGGCACGGGGCGTTGCGTGGCGTCTCCAACCAAGCACGAGGCATTTCACCCAAAGCTGAAGGCACCAAATCATCGGCCAAAGCACCCATTTCGTCGAGGCCCGTATCAGGTGCCGCATGCACATTGGCCCAGTTTGGATTAGAGCCAAACCCGTCGCCAATTCCGGCCCCGAAGCCACCATCGATCACGGCACTCGCGGTATCAAAATTCTGGCCAAAGTTTTGGCCAGCTTCTTGCTCTTGAGACATAAACTGCAAATTCATCAAAATGCGTGACACATCACGGCGCAAATCAGTCCGCATGGTTTCAAACATCGTGAACGCATCGGTTTTATACTCAATCAGTGGGTCGCGTTGACCATAGCCACGCAAATGGATCACTGAACGTAGATGGTCGACCGCAACCAAATGCTCACGCCATTTCATGTCAATTGTTTGGAGTAGGATTTGCTTTTCGATTGATCGCGCTTGCTCTGGTCCCATGATCGCGACTTTTTCAGCCCAAGCGCCGTCAGCAGCATTCAAAATAGCGGTGCGTATATCGGCGTCGTCCACACCCTCTTCTGCGGCCATTTCCTTGGCAGGTACCGAGATACCCAAAACGTCACCAATCTCGGCCTCTAACGTGTCAGTTTCCCACTGCTCGGGCAGTGCTTTAGCTGGCATATAGGTCTCGCACATCACATCGATGACCTCATGGCGCATGTCGGTCACGGTTTCTTCGACATCCTCAGTGCGCATGAATTCTTTGCGCTCTTCAAAGATTTGCTTGCGCTGGTCGTTGATGACGTCATCATATTTGAGAAGATTTTTGCGGATTTCAAAGTTACGAGCTTCCACGCGCTTCTGACTGATTTCCATCGCCTTATTCATCATTCGCTCTTCGATTGGCTCATCTTCATCAAGTTTCATAGCGCTCATAATGCCAGCCATGCGCTCACCACCAAAGATACGCAGCAGATCGTCGTCGCACGAAATATAGAAGCGGCTTTTGCCAGGATCTCCTTGGCGGCCAGTTCGTCCACGCAACTGGTTATCAATCCGGCGACTTTCATGGCGCTCGGTGCCCAAGACATAAAGGCCACCAAGTTCCATCGCGCGGTTCTTTTTGACGTCGATATCAGCCGCCAATTCGGCTTTAAGTTCCGCGATTTCCTCACGCGTCATGCCACGGCCCCATGCCGTTTCGCGCAGCTTCATTTCTTTTTCAAGGCGCATATCTAAGTTGCCGCCCAACTGAATGTCAGTTCCCCGACCCGCCATGTTGGTTGCAATTGTCACGGCTCCGGGAACCCCCGCATCGGCCACAATCTCGGCTTCCTCGGCATGCTTGTGGGCATTGAGGACGTTATGGGGAATGTTCTCGACTTTAAGGAGTTCGGAGATGATTTCGGACTTCTCAATCGACGCCGTACCGACCAACATCGGTTGACCACGTGCATAAGTTTCGCGGATGTCGGCCATTACGGCGCGGTGCTTGGCAGCCTCGTTTTGATAAACGACGTCCATCTCGTCGATGCGGGTGACAGGGCGATTGGTCGGAATTTCTACGACTTGCAGCTTGTAAATGTCTTCAAATTCAACCGCTTCGGTCTGCGCCGTACCGGTCATGCCAGCCAACTTGCCATAGAGGCGGAAATAGTTTTGGAATGTAATTGAAGCAAGCGTTTGGTTTTCAGGTTGAACTTGCACTTGTTCCTTGGCTTCGATGGCTTGGTGCAAGCCCTCTGACAACCGACGGCCTGTCATCATGCGACCCGTAAACTCGTCAATAAGGACAACTTCATCGTCTTTGACAATGTAGTCCTTGTCACGCGTATAAAGAACGTGGGCGCGCAGCGCTTGGTTAGCGTGATGAACCGTTGTGGTGTTGACAGCCTCGTAAAGCGAGCCTTCCAACAGGCCCTTTTCACGCAACAAATCTTCAATATGCTCAGACCCAGTTTCAGTATAAACGGCCGAGCGTTGCTTCTCATCATGCTCGTAATCGTCTTTATCGAGCAAATAAATCAGCTCATCGACAGAACGATAAAAGTCCGAACGGTCATCAGTTGGGCCCGAGATAATGAGCGGGGTGCGAGCCTCGTCAACTAGGATCGAATCGACTTCATCGACAATCGCAAAGTGATGTTCGCGCTGCACCATTTCGTCGAGGCTGTATTTGAGATTATCGCGCAGATAGTCAAAGCCCAACTCATTATTTGTGCTGTAAGTGATATCCTTGCTATAGGCCGAACGCCGTTCGCGGTCATCTAGATTTGGAACAATAACGCCCGTTTCCATACCAAGAAAACCGTAAATGCGGCCCATCCATTCGGCGTCACGTCGCGCCAGATAGTCATTGACGGTGACGACATGCACGCCTTTACCTTGAAGAGCGTTGAGGTAGACAGGAGCCGTCGCCACAAGAGTCTTGCCCTCACCTGTGCGCATCTCGGCGATGGCACCAGTGTTGAGGACCATACCGCCAACAAGTTGCACGTCATAATGGCGTTGCCCGATGGCGCGGTTTGCGGCTTCACGTACAACGGCAAAGGCCTCGTCAAGAATATCGTCAAGCTCTGCACCGGCGGCGAGCTTTTCCTTGAAGTACCCAGTTTTGCCGCGCAGCTCGTCATCAGACAATGCGCGGATGCTCGCTTCTAAGGGGGTGATACGTTGTTCGACGCGTTGCAACAAATTCTTGACGCGACGGTCGTTGCTAGAACCAAAGAGTTTCTTGACAATTTTGAGCATGGGTAATGATGCCTGACTGAAAACCGGAGATAGCCGGCCTATTTGGGAGAATGAGCCATGTGCGGTGCATGTGAACCGCACATGGGTCATCTGGCACACTTGGTGCCCGAAACTTGTTGACAATTGTGACGTAAGAACGCGCGCAAAGCATGTCAACGCGCGCCCCTGCACACAAGCGTAAAAAGCGCTCGTATCTGGGCCGTGTCGTGCTAATTGTTTGTAAAAATCCGGGAGTGAACATGGCTTATCAGCATTGTACAACACAGCTCAACGACAAAGTTCTCATTGTCACCATCAATCGACCAGAAGCCATGAATGCCCTGCACCCTGATGCCAACGCCGAATTGGCCGCCGTGTTTGACGCATTTGCCGCCGACCCTAATCAATGGGTTGCCATTATCACCGGTGCTGGTGAGCGGGCCTTTAGTGCTGGCAACGATCTGAAGTTCCAAGCATCCGGCGGAAAAATGAGCATTCCAGACAGTGGTTTTGCCGGGTTAACCAGTCGTTTTAACCTAACCAAACCCGTCATTGCAGCCGTCAATGGCGTAGCTATGGGCGGGGGCTTTGAAATCGCGCTGGCGTGCGATTTAATCATAGCCTCCGACACCGCCGTATTTGCGTTGCCCGAACCCAAAGTCGGCTTGGCCGCTTTGGCCGGAGGTCTGCACCGTTTGCCGCGTCAAATCGGCATGAAACACGCAATGGGCATGATACTGACGGGTCGTCGTGTCAGTGCTGCGGAAGGCGCAACACTGGGGTTTGTCAACGAAGTTGTGCCAGCGGCAGAGCTTATGAAAGCGGCACTCAAGTGGGCTCACATGATCACCACCAATGCGCCCAGTTCGGTGCGTGCGTCCAAGCAAGCCAGCTATCAGGGCATGGACGAAGCCACATTAGAGGCAGCTTGCAAGGCGCAATACAAATATGAAGCTGTGCGCGCCATGTTTGCTTCACCCAATCTTATCGAGGGGCCAATGGCGTTCGCACAAAAGCGCGCGCCCAAGTGGGTTGGCTAAAGGCCTAAAGTTCCCGCCCAAGGTATTCCGATCAGGCCATCATCGCCCATCTGGGCAATTTCAACACGCAATTGCGATTGCCGGGTACCAAAGTCGACCAGTTCGGAGGCAGACGGATAAACATAGTTAGGCGAAGTCGTCACAATTGTGCGCAGCGCTTGGCCCGCGCCATTCAGGATGGACAGCCGATATGCTTCTTGCACGGCCCCCATCGGCGCATTTGCGCTGGACCACGCATCGCCGTCGCCGCGGGCGCGCCGAACCCAAGTTAGGTGTGCACCATCGCTTCCACGCTGGGCCTTGACCCCACATGGTGACCATGGCCGACGTGCTAGAGCGTCGAAACGAGCAGTAATATAATTGATCTGAGCGATATCGACTTGAGGTCGCGCAGACCATTCGAGCGCCGAACCAATCAGGCTCATATCCAATGAAATCATTGTCAGCGCATCGTCCAATAGCACAAATTGTGTTGCCAGGGGTAACTCCAACCCGACGCTAGTGCCACCCAGGCCGCGCACCCAACCGCCCAATTGCCAAGTGCCGATGCCGGTTAAAGTTGCCCAACGCCACGAGATCACATCGGCAACTATTCCATTCATCAATAATGCCGCGCGGCCGGTTTGAGGAAGTTGCGCACCAAACTTTATTGCGACCAAGAAAGGTCGACGTATCAATCGCCCAACTGGCCCAACTCCGACATTCTCTGCTAAAGCACCGACGGTCATCGAGGTTGAAACACTGCCAACCACCTGCTCGCCCAGCAAAATGTCAATCATGCCCGGCCACACGTCACAAGCGCAACCGACTAAAGGCTTGGGATTTTTGGTGTCGGCAAAAGGTGCTGCCAAATCAAGAACCACCAATATCGGTGGGCTAAACAAAATCGGCAAGTTTGGTTTTTGAGGAACGTACGAACCTGAAAGCGGCTCAATTTTGTCGGGTGCGCGGCTGGCTTGGACAGTAAGCGCGTACCGTCCCGCGAGGCGATCTACTCGCCATACGGAACCGTCGGCGACGGAAAAGCGGTCGCCCACTTCCAAGCATGCTGCGACGCTGGGCGCCACGGTTAAGTTCAAGCCGTCCATGACCGGCAACCGCGCTAAGCGCTCGGCAATGGATTGGCGCGTGCTTGGATCCAAAACGAGCGGCGAGGCAAGGCTAATAATAGGCCCATTCTGGCCGGTCATCGCCGTCAGTTGCGTTGCGGGTTGATAGTCGCGTTCAGACGCAAAACTGGTAAAGCGCCCAGCGCATGGTGCCGCTTGTGGGGCGCTGGAACGCATTTGGCTCAAGCCCGCGTTTTGAACGATGATTTGCGCGGCACCAATGTTGATTTGCCCAATAGCAGGCGGGGTATCGGTAAAGATCATGTGC
>JAYSRI010000373.1:0-3122 GCA_043721175.1 Alphaproteobacteria bacterium | reverse complement strand
CAGGCGTATCGTCGACAATCGCGAGCTTGCGCCCTGCTAAGCGGTTGAACAAAGTGGACTTTCCAACATTTGGACGACCGACAACAGCGATTTTGATTAAAGGGGTCACAACTTATCTGACGGCCAAAAGTTCACCGTCATTGGTGTAGTAATAGATGGTGCCACCCGCAATTGCTGGAGAGACGTAGATTTGCGACCGCGTTGTGCGCGTTGCCAAGGTGGTGCCGTCTTGTGGGCTCACAATTTCAAGGCGCCCGTCTGACGACGCCAAAACCAGACGACTGCCAACCATAACAGGACCAGTCCACGTGATTAGGTCCTTCTTTTTGCGCACATTTTTATAGGCAGTTAGTTGGCGTGTCCATTTGACGCCACCGGTTTTGGTATCAAGCGCGACCAATTCACCTGTTGTGGAAACCAGATAAACAAAGTTGCCCGCAACCCAAGGCGTCTGAACGCTCGCAATGGGTTTATCCCAAACCCGCACGCCAGTGCGCATTTCAACGGCTGCAAATGTGCCTGATTGACTGCCAGCGAATACCAAGCCACCAGAGACTGCCGGTCTTCCGGCGATATCATTGATAGTGGACAAAGAAGTGGTTGTGCCAGCGCGTGTGAGCGCTTCAGCCCAAAGTCTGCGACCATTTGCGCTCAACATGGCAATGACTTCACCTGACGCGAATGGCGCTACCAATGTTTCACCCACCAAGGCGGGACTCGGACTGGATAGCATGCGTGCAGGCTCAGCAATGGCGGATTGGGTCCATTGTACCTCACCTGTGTTGGCATCGACCGCAAAGAGTTCGCTGTCATTGGTCGTCACAAACACACGGCCACCACCTGCTAGAGGCGATGCATGGATCGGGGAGTTTGCATTCATACGCCAAACTTGCGCGCCAGTAGCGCCATCAAGCGCCACCAACTCACCAAATCCGGTTGCCGCAAATATCCGGCCATTGCTGGACGTCAGCCCACCACCCAATGCATCAGCACTTTCACGACCAAAAAAGCGGTTTCTGGCAGTTGCAGTTGAAGTTAAGTCCTTGCGCCACACCAGCCGCAATGTTGCTTGATCCAGCGCATAAACCGTGTTGCGCGCATCCAGCACGTAGATTTTGCCACCAACCACAATAGGAGGGGCCGTTACCGCGCGACGCCCTTGTGCGCCCGCCCCAACTTTACGTCGCATAACCACATTGAGCGGACCCGCACCTGCAACATTTTGCGGTGCATTGGTCAGATTGCCCCCAGTTGTGGCCCAGTCTGCAAACTCCATCGGCTCGGGCACAACCACGGCAACTGCGTCCAAAGCAGGATCTTTGCGCAAAACTTCTTCAAGGCCCAACACTGAAACGCGACCCGATTCAGCCTTTACTGCGATCTTGGGATCGCCGCCACGATTGAAAATGTTGCCCGCGCGCTCACGAACCGACGCGCATCCCGATATGACCACGAGCATTGATAAGGTCGATAGCAAGAATGCACGGTTGCTTCGCACTTGCTTTTGAGTTGAACTGCTCATTGTCCGCCTCCAGATTTTGGTGCCGTGATTGGCTCAGCGGGACCTTGCGGGGTCGTTGAAGGTGCGGGAGTAGTTTGCTTTGCCTTGGTCACGGCATCCTCAACCTTTGGCGCGCTCGGCGTCGGCGTTGATGCAGGAGCGGGACGGCTCGCAGCAGCCGCTTCCGCCACACGCGCACGCTCAATATCGCTAATTTGACGCTGTTGAGCTTCGGTTAAAGCCTTTTGACGGGCCATCGAGGCCTGCCGCTCACGTTCGATTTCAGCCATCACGTTGGTCGAAACACCAGGGGATGCCGGATTTGCGCCTGCTGGTTGCTTAGCGCCCGGTGGCAAAGGCGTCTCAATAACCGTCACGTTTGGTGGCACTTTGAAGCCAGGCGGTAACTTTACGCCCGGTGGCAGGCGCACCACACGGGGCGCATTTGCAGCGGCACCCGCTTGCTGGCTTTGTTGGGACTGTTGCGCCTGCTGAGCCTGCTGAGCCTGCATTTGAGCAATTTGCTCTGGGCTTGGTTGGCCACCATTTTGTCCAGGCTGTGGTACAATCACCATTGGTGTTTTGGATTTGGTAGCGCCAGCATCAATGACCGCCATGGCCTGTCCTGCGCGCGTGCGAACACCTTCGGGTGCGTTGATATCCAATTGCAGCACTGAATAAGCAGACCGAGCAGCAGCTGTATCGCCTGCTTCCCAAGCGCGCGCGGCAACAAGTTCTCGAGCGAGGGGCGCAAACGCGCCTTTCCTGTCAATGATCGGCGTAAGTCTCGCAGCCAATTGCTCACGCGTTTCGCTATCGGCGGCAATGTAGGCTGCACGTAAACGCGCCAAGTCTGCTAAATCGACATCTTTGATTGATTTAGCGGCTCCTTCAAATACGGCGCGCGCCTCGGCTGCTTTGCCTTGCTCTTGAAGAACGGCACCTTGCTGCAAAATTGCCTGAGCAGCATATCCGGCAGGCGCAGTCTTTGCCAGCGCCGCCAACGCGGCTTCCCCTCCGGCCAAGTCGCCAGATTGAAGTTTTGTCATCGCGGCATCATAGGCTATCCCAGCAGTTTCAACACCTTTGGCGGTTTGCGCTTGGTAAAACTGATAGCCAACGCCAGCCGCCAAGGCTAAGACAATCGCACCAATAACAAACGGTGTCGCACGCTTTACAGCATTTTCGGCGGTCTCTTTGCGCAGCTCGTCTTCGGCTTCGCGGAATAAATCAGACACGCAGGCACTCCATAATTTCTAACACGCGCTTAAAGCAATAAACACGCAACATGATCGCTAGACCTAAAGGTCATCGCAAGGATCGGCAAGGTTTGCGCTGAGGCCTAACTGCGACGATTTGAAGGCAAACGCCCTCAGTCGGTACGCTTTAGCACATAGGTTTCAGCTTGTGCAGGGAAATTGCGGGTGCGAACATCAGTAGCATATTGGCTAACGGCATCACCTATCACGTGGCGCAGATCGCTATAGCGCCTCACAAACTTTGGTGTCCATTCAAACATACCGAGCATATCGTCAGTTACCAGTATTTGTCCATCACACTTGGCCGACGCACCGATGCCAATGGTCGGACACTTTACCACACTGGTAATTTCCGCAGCGAA
>JAYSRI010000372.1:0-8125 GCA_043721175.1 Alphaproteobacteria bacterium | reverse complement strand
ATTTTAGAACTTGTTTGGCTTTGCGACGTTCCCCAGCGGCCCCGCTCAATGGCTGCTGCTACACCCCCACAGCGTGCGTGCCCCATCACCAGGATAGTCTTGATGCCCAGTCCTTCAACCGCGAATTCGATTGCAGCGGACGTGCCGTGCAAACCCTCGCCTTGCTCACAAGGTGGCACAAGGGCAGCGACATTGCGCACGACAAACAGCTCACCCGGTGCAACATCAAAAATCTGAGCGGGATCGACACGAGAGTCAGAGCACGCAATCACTAGAATACGTGGCTTTTGCCCCTCAGCCAAATGTTCAAACAGCGCGCGCTGTTCGACCCAACGCCGCGCACGAAACCTTTTGTAGCCAGCTAGAAGTTGATCCATGTATGCTTATAGCGACCAATTCACACCGTTACAAAAGCCTATTCAGCAGCGCGGACTTGCAAAATTGTCCCCTGCACAGCCGTGACTAAAACGCTTGAACCTGTTACCGGGCTAGAGCCATCATTGGTTTGCGCACTCCATTGTGTGTCACCAAGCGATACCCGTCCTTGCCCGCCAGCAAAATCTGAAACAGCGACAGCCCGCGACCCAATGTGTCGAAGTTCTAAATCGTTGAGGCTAGGTTGATCTGATTTTTCCATGCCCGGTTTGAAAAAACGCTGGCCGAAGAATGTCGATGCAATGGCAAATACGCCAAAGGCCAAAAGCTCAATCGCAAAATTGGTGTTGCCCGGTAGTGCGACAACACCCGCCGTCAGCACCGCTGCGGCCGATAGCCATAACAAATAGGCTGTCCCAGTGGCTAGTTCGGCGGCAAACAAAAGCGCTGCAATTGCCAACCAGCGCCAAGCGCCAAGGCCCGTCCAAGCGTCCAAGATTTGATCCATTGGTATCACCCTTTCGTCGTCGGCACGCCAGATTTACCCTGAATTTGCGTTGCGCTGCCCGACATCGTGAGTTGGCGAACGCCTTCAAGTGCCGATGCAATGCCGCTGAACTCTGCGGGGATGATGACAGTGCGCTGTTGCGGAGAAGAGGCCAGTTTGCCAAACGCTTCGACATAGGACTGCCCAAGGAAGTAATTGAGCGCGTTGACATCACCTTTTGAAATAGCTTCAGAAACCATACGCGTGGCGTTCGCCTCTGCTTCTGCTGAGCGTTCGCGGCCTTCAGCATCACGATAAGCTGACTCTTTACGGCCCTCGGCTTCAAGGATCACGGCCTGTTTATGCCCTTCGGCGCGCAAGATGGCACCAGCTTTCTCGCCTTCAGCCGTTGTGATTTCGGCCCGGCGTTCCCGCTCCGCCTTCATTTGTTTCGCCATGGCTTCGTTGAGGTCGGAGGGGGGCGACAAATCCTTAATCTCCATCCGCACAACTTTTACACCCCAAGGATTGGTGGCAGCGTCAATTGTATTGAGCAACCGAGCATTAATCGTGTCTCGCTGCGAAAGGACTTCATCCAACTCCATTGAGCCAATGACGGTGCGCAAATTGGTCAGCGCGAGGTTGATGATCGCCAGACGCAAATCTTCAACTTGATAGGCTGCTTTGGCGGCATCATAAACTTGGGTGAAAACCACCGCGTCACAGCGAACCATCACATTATCTTTTGTGATCACCTCTTGGCGTGGCACATCCAAAACGCTCTCCATCATCGATAGTTTTCGGCCGATTTGGTCCATCACGGGCGTGATGAAGTGAATGCCTGGGCTCAACGTGCGGGTATATCGGCCAAAGCGTTCCAGCGTAAACTGTCGCCCTTGGGGGACGATTTTCACAAAAGAGGTAACGAAGACGATTGCCATAATGACCACAGCAGCAGCGAAGATCAAAAATTCCAATGTCGTGTTCCTTGCAAAATGTGGGTGCGGCCATTGAGTCGGTCCGTTGTCTGTAACCAGTTTACTTGCCGATTGACCTTACGCAATGGTCGGTGAGCTAAAACAGCTCGAATTTCGCAGCCGACCAATCTATCAGCTCACTTTTTTGTTTGGCTGGGCAATAAGAGGCGATCGCGTTCCAAATTGACAGGTCGTTGCCGGGTCGTTTCATGAACCGTTCGTCATGCTAGCGCGGCGTGTAGCGTTTGTTTTCTGTTGCATTGATACAGAACTGACCACCCCGGGGACCAACACAGCGCGCTTGACGCGAGCATGCGCAAATGCCGTCAGTGGAGCTAATTGTTGGACGAAATGGAATGGCTTCAAAGTCCGCTCGGACGGGACGCAGACCACGTTTGACATATTTACGCTTTGCACGTGTCGGTGTCGCGGCCAATGGACCTTGCCCCGACATGACATCGGAGCCTCTGTGACAATGATAATTACCAGTTGTTCGCTGGACATGGCACCCCTTCTTATCGAGACCGCCGCCATGCGCTGCCAAGGTGAAGGGCCATAGGCAAATCATTCCAGAGATGAAACCTAGGCAATATTTTAAGGGCGCGGAGGGTGTACGATTGCTTTGAGACAATATTTATTCGCCAACAACAACATCAACTCCTGTGTTGAGTATCACGTGAGTAAAATTTTAGATAGCGTCTGGCAAAAATACCGACCTAATAAGCCTTGGTAGGGACGGCGGGACTTGAACCCGCACGGATCGCTCCAACGGATTTTAAGTCCGCTGCGTCTACCTATTTCGCCACGTCCCCACGGGCTTGAGCAGGATTGTTTGCTGACAAACAAATGAACCTGCGACAACTTTACATGCAGCAAACAGCCACGATGGTCTTTTGGGCTATGGCGGCATTTTGGGCAAGTCGCCTTTGCAGGCATACCGAGCCGTGCTGTGATTAGAGTAGCAATAGGGGCTGTCATTGGACATCAGAACCGCTACCGATATGCAAAATATAAGATCAGGGGCACATCATGCAATTCGACGACGTAATTCTCGGCAGGCGCAGCATTCGTGGGTATAAACCCGATCCAGTGCCCCAAGCGCTGATCGAAGAAATATTGGCTTTGGCCATGCGCGCACCGTCGTCGATGAACACCCAGCCGTGGAATTTTTATGTTGTCACCGGCGAACCGCTGAATAAAATTCGCGCCGGCAATACTGAGCGTATGATGGCTGGCGTTCCCCAGTCGCGTGAGTTTCGCACCGGTGAGGCCTTTGCCGGACAGCACCGAGACCGTCAAGTTGGCGTTGCCAAGCAATTGTTCGCCGCTATGGGCATCGCACGCGACGACAAGGAAATGCGTCAAGACTGGGTTTTGCGCGGCTTCCGCCAGTTTGATGCGCCCGTTTGCGTCATCGTGACTTATGACGCGGTGTTAGCCAGCAGCGACGATACGGCGTTTGATTGCGGTGCTGTTGCGACGGCACTTGTGAATGCTGCTTGGTCACGGGGGCTGGGGGCCGTCATCAACAGCCAAGGCATCATGCAATCCCCCGTCGTGCGCGAGCATGCCGGCATTGCTGACGATCAAGTGATTATGAAAAGTATTGCGCTGGGTTGGCCCGACGACAGCTTTCCTGCCAATGCCGTAGTGTCAGAGCGCAAATCAGTGGACGACGCGGCAGTGTTTGTGGGTTTTGAGCAACAGCAAGTGGCGTCCTAAGTGCCGCCTGCTTTCACTCGTACATCACGAAGGGTGATATAAATTGTCGAGGCGATGACAATAACTGCGCCGAGCATTGCGAGCTTGTCAGGCACTTCATCAAAAAACCAAAAACCCGCCAGCGCTACAAGCGGCAGGCGGATATAGTCGATAAGGCCCATAAGAGAAGCATCTCCCGTTGACAGGCCGCGCACATAGCAAGATTGCGCAATAACCCCCGCAACTCCCATTGCCAGCAAAAGCGCAATGGTGTGCAGGTCAGGCAGATGTGGATCGAGTATCAGGAAAGGCAGACCTGCCAAAGTCGTAAAGATGTTGCCATAAATGACGAGCGTCAGTGGACTATGGTCTCTGGTCAGGTCTTTGACGGTAACCAGTGCAAATGCGAAAGCTAGCGCTGACACAATGGCTGCAAGTGACGCCAAATTCATGCTGGCACCAGGCTTTGTCATCAACAAAATGCCCAAAAATCCAATGCCAACCGCACTCCACCGCCGCCAAGCAACCTTTTCCTTCAGGATAATCACCGCCAGCACAGTCATGAATAGTGTGCGTGAGAAACTCAGCGCTTGGCTATCAGCTAGCGGCAAGTGCACCAACGCGTAGAAACCGGCGAAAAAGCCGACAGTGCCATAGCTTGAGCGCAAGAATAGTTTACCTGGCCGCGGCGTTTTCCAAACGTGTGCGCCTGCAAATAGAGCAAACGGTAAAGTCGCGGCTACCCCCGCCAGTGATCGCCAAAATATCAACATAGCGACACTTGTTTGATCGCTCAGTCCTTTGGCGAGGACTGCCATCACCACAAACCCCAAAGCCGACCCTAACATCCAAAGTGCACCAAGTGCATTGGGTGATAATTGAGTTGGTGTTGCTTTGACGTCCGTCACAACGCCTTTGGTGCCGTTAGTGCTTCAATTTGGCTAGCGTCCATCCCCATAGCTTGTGCAAATGGCGACACCGTAGACGCATCCCACGCATGACGTGGACCGACTGTTATGCCACCATCAATCACCAAATGTGTGCCAGTGATGAAGCTGCCTGCGTCGCTCATCAATAATACAATGGCTTCTGCGATATCGTCACCTGTGCCAGCGCGCCCAGCCGGTTGAGCGCCACCACCATTGGCCGCTACCAATGCACCAAGCTGGTCAGCTTGATCGCGCGGCAAACCGATTGATGCGCCAAATATCGAGGTGGCGATCAGGCCAGGGCAAATCGCATTGACACGGATTTTCTTCTGGCAAAGTTCAGCTGCAGCAACTTTGCTGAAATGCACAACTGCCGCCTTGGCCGTTGAATAAGCAATCGGTCCCCAGCCTGCTTGTAGACCAGCAATCGAAGCCGTGTTGACGATGGCGCCGCCGCCGCGTTTGGCGATATGTGGGGCCGCGTGCTTTGTGCCCAAAAAGACAGACGTCAACAACAAGTCCATGGTCGCTTTCCACGCATCGGTGTCAATGTCCTCAACCGGTCCCATCACGCCGCCATTGCCAGCGTTGTTGAAAATACCGTCAAGCCCGCCAAAGCTGGAAACAGCCAGATCTACAGCAGCTTTGATATAGTCTTCGTTTGTGACGTCGCAGTGGGAGTAGACAACTTTGCCTGCAAATCGTGTTTGCAAGGCGGCCCCTTTCTGGTCCTGAATATCGGCGGCTAGGACGTGCGCACCTTCAGCAACGAGACGTTCAACTGTCGATAAACCTATGCCGCTGGCGGCACCTGTTACCAGAATGATTTTGCCTTGAACGCGACCTGTCATGTTGCTATTCCCTTGTACCCGCGCAGTTTTTCTACACGACTTTTTCGTTGTCTATTTCGTAAGTTGAAAGGCTAGCTTCGCCAAGCCCCAATTGAGGCCATTTACCGCGCCATGCTGCAAGGTGGGGTGTAGCGCGATGGCGGGCAAACGCGTTGGCATCGCGCCATATCTCAAATACGCGGATCAGAGTTGGATCGAAAACGTCGCGCGCATAACTATATTGCTCGCAGCCGTCCTCGGCTTGCGAAGCTGTTGCCATGGCTTCCATAGCCTTCATAACTGCGTGGGTCACACCTTTGCTGGCACGAAAAGTGCCCGCGATAACCAAACGCTTTAGTGTATTGCTCAAACCTCTACCACAACTTTGCCTGTCGCTTTTCGGTCCATCAGATGTTGGATCGCGGCCGCCCCTTCTGACAAAGGGAACTTCGCTGACACATGAGGTTTGATTTTACCAGCTGCGTACAGCGCCATCAGCTCGGCTGTGTTGGCTTTGTTCGCGGCGGGTTCGCGCGCAACAAAGGCACCCCAAAACACGCCGACTATCTGGCATGATTTGAGCAATGTCAGGTTCAACGGAATGGCGGGAATCCCTGCCGCAAAACCGACAACTAGAAAGCGGCCTTCCCAGCCGATGGCGCGTAGGCTGGCCTCGGCATAGTCACCACCCACAGCATCGTAAATAACATCGGCACCATTGGGACCGCACGCTTGCTTGAAGATATCTGCAAGAGCTCTCTTACCGGCTTTATCGAACGTGCCAGTGGGATAGACCACACCCGCGTCTGCGCCATGAGCGATCGCAATATCGACTTTATCTTGGGTTGAACAAGCCGCGATGACCTTCGCACCCATCGCTTTGCCAAGCTCAACAGCCGCTAACCCAACACCGCCCGCGGCACCAAGGATAAGCAGCGTCTCGCCCGCCTTCAGAAAAGCTCGATCTTTAAGTGCATATTGGCTGGTGCCATACGTCATGATGAAGGCTGCAGCTTCGTCAAAAGGCATTGTAACTGGGATAGGAATGCAACGTCCTGCCGAAATGGCCAGTTTTTCAGCCATCCCACCCCAACCCGTTGAGCCAATAACCCGGTCGCCAACTTTAAGGTCTGTTACGCCTTCGCCAACGCTTGAAACTACCCCCGAAACCTCGCCGCCGGGCGCAAACGGGCGCTCAGGCTTGAACTGATAGAGGTCTTGGATGATCAACGTATCGGGAAAGTTTACACCAACAGCTTTCACGTCCAACACAACTTCGCCTTTGCCTGCAACGGGGTCGGGCAACTCGGTGATTGCCAGCGTGTCAGGTAAGCCGGGTGCTGTGGATAAAAGTGCTTTCATGATGGTGTCTCCCTAGCGATTTTGTTTTGGCGCAATTGTTGTGACTGGCATAGCGAAGCCTGTTGCCGCAAGATAGTGGGTAAGGGATCTTCATGGACATTGAGCGAAAAAAATGTTTCTCTCAAGTAGTAGAGCTACACTTTGGGAACACCGTGACGAGAGCTACGCCCTGTTGTCTTAGTAGCAGTGCGAATAGGGGGTTGGGTTTATGCGCATTGCGTCGGTTGTTTCAGCAATTTTTTTGGCCTCGTGGATGGTTAGTAGTGCACAGGCGCAAACTGCCACTTTGCCAGCTACCAAAGGCCCACTAACACCAGACATCATGTGGCAATTGCACCGCGTTGGCGAGCCTAGCTTGTCGCCCGATGGCGCAACATCGGTGGTCGCTGTAACGCGTTCGGATGCTACGACTGACCGTAGTTTTACAACACTATGGACAATCCCCACTGCAGGTGGTGACGCTAAGCAACTGACAAGTGGGGACAATAATGACCTGTCGCCTAGTTGGTCGCCGGACGGGAAATGGATTGTTTTTGTATCCAAGCGTGGCAATGACACAGCCAACCAAATCTATTTGATCGCCCCTGACGGGGGGGAGGCGCGGCGGTTGACGTCGATACCAACTGGCGTGAGCAGCCCTAAGTGGTTTCCCGATAGTGCCAAGATCGCATTTTTGTCGTCAGTTTTTCCAGACTTGGTAAGTTGGGAAGATCAAGGAAAACGGTTGCGCGACCGTGCCACGTCAACCATGCCAGCGCGGGTTTATGACCGCGCGCCAATTTCATACTGGGACCATTTTCTGGATGAACGCCAGCCTTTTGTTTACTCGATTTCACTTGCAGGCCTCGAACCAGTCGCGATAACGCGGCCTAGTGGCTTGGCCCTCGACTTCCGGACTCCCGGTGCCGAAGATTTTGACATATCCCCTGACGGCCAAGAAATTGCTTTTGTTAGCGATGTTGATACTCGGGGCACACGCCCGAATTATGATATTTTCTTGATGCCAGTCGCAGGAGGGACACCGCGCAATATCACTGCTGGCAATTTTGCCGGCGATGGTGCGCCTCGTTACAGCCCCGATGGCAAGTTCTTGACGTGGACCGCCAATAAAATCGTCGGTGCATCGGACCGTGATCGCGTCATGTTACTCGACCGCACGGTGCCAGCGTCCAGTGCACGCGACTTATCGGCGAATTGGGATTGGTCAGCCAGCGATGTGGATTGGGCGGCAGACTCCAAGTCACTGTTCATCACCGCAGAGGATCGCCCGACACGGCGCGTGTTCGCAATGGACGTCGCGGGCGGAACGCCCCGTCGAATAACGACAGATGGGGATTTTGCAGGCGTTGCTGTTGCAGGCGCGTCCTTGGTGGGCCTGCGTTCAAGTTTCTCCGCTCCTGCAACACTTGTGCGCATTGATAGCCGCAATGGCCGGACGGTTGCTCTATCGCGTTTCAATGATGC
>JAYSRI010000371.1:0-8161 GCA_043721175.1 Alphaproteobacteria bacterium | reverse complement strand
CCGGTGCACCGCGCTGATAGCCGCCTTCGCCCATCTTGTAGACAAGATAGTGCGCTGTCACGTTGTCGCGTGACGCTTTGATGCGGGGTGCCATCTTGGCGAAATGCCAGCCAATAAAGTCGGCGGCGAGGGTGAAATCACTGCGTGATCCCGACGCTTTACCGGTATCGCGCAAAAACCAGTTCCAAGTTTGCAAATTGGCCTGAGTATAGCCAAAATTGCGCGCCGGGTTTGCGCCACCGGCGCCGAGGCCGCGGGCATTGGGGTTAAACCGGCTTTCTTGATCGATGATCGACAGCATTGCGCCAGGGCTTACTTGCCACCTAGTTTGCGCCGCCTTCAAATCATCACTCCAAGTGGGGTTACGGGCCATTAGGGCACACATGTCTGTTGTTTGGGCTTGGGCAGAACACGGCACCACGACAGCCAACACGAGTATCATATGTCGCATGATAGGCCTCCACAGGTAGCGCAATTGGCATCGCGTGATAGCTTTAAGGTTCGCATCTTTGCATGCAGCGCATCATACAATAAAATGCGGCCAATCAGCGGCTCGCCTGCACCCGTGACAAGTTTAATCGCCTCCAGCGCCATGATCGTTCCCACGACACCCGTTAGCGCGCCAACAATCCCCATTTGCGCACAGTTTTCAGCTTCTGGCGGAATTTCGGGCACAAGGCATTGATAGCAGGGAAGACGATTTTCAGTCGGTGCGCTTTTTGTAGTCCCCGATGCAAACACCCCCACCTGCCCTTCCCAACGCCCGACAGCACCCGAAACAAGGGGTATGCCCAGATTGTGGCACGCAAGATTAACGTCAAAACGCGTTTGGAAGTTGTCTGTGCCATCAAGAACAATATCAGCCCCCACAACCAATTGTTCGGCGTTTTTGCGTGTTAGCCGGGCAACGTTTGGCTCCACACAAATAAACGGGTCAAGGGCGCCAATAGCGGCTTGCCCGGCCCGGACTTTATCAACGCCCACATCAGCGGTGCGAAACAGAATTTGGCGCTGCAAATTGGAAAGCTCAACCACATCAGGATCAATCAACGTGATCCGGCCAATGCCCGCGGCTGCAAGATACAAAGCTGCTGGCGCGCCAAGCCCTCCAACCCCGACAATGGCGATATGGGCGCGCGCCAAACGTTGTTGGCCCGGTCCGCCAATTTCCTTTAGCAAAATGTGGCGCGCATGCCGCTCAAGGCGAACGAGGCTTTTGGTCATGATGGGAAGATGGCCGTGTCACCGCTATGGCGCAAGCGTGCCGTGCAGAGCACAACAATCGCCATAATGACTGAGCTCTCAATCTGGCTGCGCATGCATCGAAACAACCATCGCATCAAACGTCCGCTGCGCCAATAGACTTTCATCGCGCTCGCGTTTGGCACGCTGCTCAAGCGTCTCGTCATCAAGCCAGTGCAGTTTTGCCAACCTTTCAATGATGTCTAAATAGGCCTTGGCGTCAACTGCTTTGCCGCTTTCAATGGCTTCGGCCAGCCGCTGCTTAAGTCGGGTGACAAGGGCTTGGCTGCACACTGGGACTTTTGTTGGCTGAAAATCTGCGTCGGTCATGACGTTAGTATACGTGTCAAATGCACTGGGGTCTGATAGATAGTCGACAGAATCAAATTCATCATCAAAACTAGGTATCGGAACCCATCCCATGCGCCACGGCGAGCACCAATATCTCGATTTGATGAACCAAGTTTTAGAGCATGGCGACAAGCGGATGGATCGAACTGGGGTTGGTACAAGGTCGCTTTTTGGTGCGACGTTGCGGTTTGATCTTTCTAGTGGGCAAGTCCCGATCCTGACAACCAAGCGCGTGTTCTGGAAGTTAGCCGTCAAGGAAATGTTATGGTTTCTAACCGGTGGAACCAACATTGCGCCCTTGTTGCGCGAGAACGTCAAAATTTGGACTGACTGGCCACTGGCCAGCTATCGCAGCCAAACGAGCGACGACATTAGCCAAGAGGATTTTGAAGCGCGAATTCTGGCTGACACCAATTTTGCTCAAAAATGGGGTGAGCTTGGCCCTGTGTATGGCAAGCAATGGCGGCGTTGGCTTGGTCCCGATGGTCGCGAACATGACCAGATCGCGTCGGTCATTGACCAGCTGAAAAACAATCCGAGCAGCCGCCGGATGCTGTTTCATGGCTGGAATCCTGCCGAAACCAGCATGATGGCACTGCCGCCTTGTCACATGGTGTATCAATATCATGTGACGTCCACTGGGCGGCTCAATTGCTTATTGTATCAACGTTCGTGTGATTTGCTGTTGGGCGCGCCGTTTAACTTTATTGGCGCATGCGCTTTGCAATTGATGTTGGCCCAACAAGCAGGGCTGATGCCCGGCGAGTTTGTTTGGATGGGAGGGGATGTGCATCTGTATCTCAATCACCTTGAACAAGCCAAAACCCAAATATCGAGGGAGCCGCGCACATTCCCGAAGATGGCATTAGCCCGCACGCCCGCCAGCATTGATGAGTATCATATCAATGACTTTGTGCTCAGTGACTATGATCCCCATCCCATTATCCGCGCGCCTGTCGCTGTTTAAGTCTATGCGGGTTTTTGGGGCTATCTGCTATTTTTTGGCTGGCTATTCTTGAGCTTGCCGCAATTGGCAGTCGCTCACCCAATTGACCCTGCGCGCTTGCGCGATGCAACGCGCTCTGTGACGTCTTGCCAGACATTGTCCGACAGCGATGCTTTGCTTTGTTCGGGTTTTGCCCTATTTTTGATAAATGACCAAAGTAGTAAGCCCTGAGCAACACGCACCAGACCCCAACGGCAACCAGAAAGTTTTACCAGCTGCGGCTGTGCGGGCGCTGGAAGAAGCCGCACAAAGGCGGCTGACCACAGCCACTATGGCTCCGACCGAAATTGACGGACCAGCGGGCAAAGAGCCAACCCGCTTTGGCGATTGGGAACGCAAAGGCATTGCATACGACTTTTGACGGGGCCGATTGCGCACAACAGTTAAGTCACTTATTTTGGGCAGTTGAGAAGCGTAAGCGGTCAACATAGAAACCCATTACGCCATTCTGCGAATTTCCACTTATTCGTCGAGAACGGTACAGTGGTGCTTCGATCCGAGTTGAACGGCAATGACTGGCCGAATGGGGGTCGGCGGGTTTACTTAGCGGGTACGGCGAAAGCCGCCAGTTGGCTTTACCTTATAAGGAAACAGATACGGCTGAACGCAATGTGGATTTGACTTGCTCGGCTACAAATTCTGCAAAGAACCGGGCTTTTGCACTTTGCAATTATCCTGTTCGAAACCCCGCCAAAAGGCAGACATCAGTCAATTTCCAATTATCAAGCACTGACATAACTTCGCCGCGCGCCACTTCGTGCGCAAACATCCAATCGGAGCCAAGCGTTAAACCCATGCTCGCAATGACACCTGCGCCGACACCCTCGTCGTTCGCGCTCGTTGAGTAATTGATTGCATCCGCCAACGGGTGGTTAGAACTCCCTTAATTTCAGCACCTTGAACAAACGTAACCCTCTACTCAAATCGCGCGTATTCAAATGTGATCTCATAGAAGCCACAAATTGGAGACAACAAACATAACAAGAAGACGCTACGCGTTGGTAACTGGCGCTTCGTCAGGCATTGGCACTTCTTTTGCGAGATTGTTGGCCCAGCAGGGGTTTGACGTGGGATTGGTGGCGCGGCGTGTTGATCCGTTGCAAGCATTAGCCACCGAGCTTCGCGCATTGCAGGTCGAGGCGGACGTTTTTGTGTTGGATCTTTCAGTCGCAGGAGCCGCCGAATTGCTGGCCGCGGAGGTTCTTAAAAAGCATAGCCACGTCGATGTTGTGATTAACAACGCGGGCGCGACTGTTCCAAAAGGCTTTGCCGGCACGACGCTCGAGCAGCAGCGCGCGTTTTCCGAATTGACCATGGCGACTCCAATCAGCCTGGCTCATATTTTTCTGCCCGCAATGTTGGCCCAAAATTGGGGGCGAATTATCAACATAAGCTCGATGGCCGCGCTCTCCTCAGGAGGCAAGGGCAATACACTTTATCCAGCTGCTAAGTCCTTCCTCCTTAAGTTTTCCCAATCCCTTAATGCCGAGGTCAAAGACCGGGGTGTCTTTGTGACGGCCGTATTGCCGGGCATTGTGGCAACGGGGTTTCAAGCAGCGAATGGCATCCCAATTGATCAAAAATCAAAGGCCGGCCGCATGGCGCAGACCCCCGATGAAGTCGCCCATGAGGCTTGGGCGCGTAACCAAACTGGTCATGAGATCGTAGTTCCTGCCATGCTGCCCAAGCTTGTTGCGGGTCTTATGCGCTTTTTGCCTGAACCTATTATGCGCGCCTTAACCCGCGTTGCTGCGGAGAAATATTATGTCGGTGAGTGAAGTGATTGTCCCAAATATTGACCGAGTGCATCCCGATAAAAACTACGATGTTGTTATCATCGGGTCAGGCGCAGGTGGCGCGACCCTAGCGCAGCAACTAGCAAAAACCGGCAAGTCAATTCTGATCTTAGAGCGAGGGGAACATCTCCCCGTTGAGCCTGAAAACTGGAGCCCCAAAGAGGTGTTTTTACGAGAGCGCTACAAAGCCAAGGAAACTTGGCGCGACCGCAAGGGCAAGAAATTTCAGCCCAATATCCACTATTGGGTCGGCGGCAATACGATTTTCTACGGCGCCGCGCTCTATCGTTTCCGCAAAAACGACTTTGAAGAAACCATCCACCATGGTGGCGCAGTTTCGCCTGCTTGGCCGATCCGATATGAAGATCTTGCTGACTATTATACAGAGGCTGAGGCACTGTGGAAGGTGCATGGCAAGCGTGGTGCCGATCCAACGGACGACGCTGACGCACCGCCTTATACACATCCGCCAATGACCCATGACCCGGAAATTAGGAAACTGGATGGAAGGCTAAAACTGCAAGGCCTGACCCCGTTTGAAATGCCGATAGCTGTTGAGCGTGATGATGCAAACATGGCTGAAAGCCCTTGTATCAGATGCCGCACTTGCGGGGGTTTTCCTTGTAAGCGCAAAGCAAAGTCTGACGGCCGCAAAATGGTCGAGATCGCCCTCAAAAGCGCCAATGTAGAGCTCCTAACAGGCGCAAAAGTTCTGCGCCTTGAGACCGCAGAAGGTGGAACATCAGTTTCAGCCGTCGTCTATGAAACCGACGAAGGTATCGCACGCGTCAAAGGCGATATCGTTGTTATGGCCGCTGGAGCGATCAATTCTGCGGCCATATTGCTCAAGTCCGCCAACACGGATCATCCAAACGGGTTGGCCAATGGTTCCGATCAAGTCGGCCGAAACTATATGTTTCATACCGCCTCGGCTTCGGTCTCGTTTGCCTGGCCCAAAATCGAAACCGATTTTCCAAAAACGCTCGCGATCAACGACTTCTACTGGGGCGATCCGGATGGCAGCTTCCCTTATCCTATGGGCCACATCCAAGGCCTTGAGTATTTGTCGGGCGACGTTATTCGGGGCCAACTCGGTCAAACACTTCCGGCTTGGATGATCCCCCAACAAGCAGCAGAATTTCTAGGCGATAGACTGCTCGCCTTTTTGGTCATGAGTGAGGATTTGCCTGAAGCCCGCAACCGTGTTCGGATCGGCTCGGATGGTGGCATTGAGCTGGATTATTGGCACAATAACTTGGTCGCCCATGACCGCCTCATCCGCCGTTTCCATAAAGCAATGACAAAGGCCGGCAGGGCTTGCCGTTGCTTGCGGGCCAATCGCTATCAAATGGATCAAATCCTTCCGATTTATGGAACAGCTCACCAATGCGGTACGCTACGTATGGGGCACGATCCAATGTCATCAGTAGTTGATGCCAGTTGCAAGGCCCATGAACTCGACAATCTCTATGTGGCAGACACGAGCGTCTTTGTTTCAAGTGCGGCAGTTAACCCTGCGCTGACTTGTATCGCTAATAGCTTACGTATTGCCGATATCTTGGCCGAACGTTTGGGCGCTCATTAGTTCTACTTCGACTTTTCAGCCAGAAAAGCGAGTGCTGTATCCCAATCCTCATTGTGGACGCCGTGCAAGCCTAATCGCATGTAGGTGACTATGTTTGGTTTAAAGTCAGGCTTTCGCAAGTCTGTCTGTTTAAATGGTGGCGGGCTATAAAGCTCATAAACAGGAGAGGCACCTGCGGCAGCTCGAACAGCACCGTGGGGGTCTGACCATTTGTCTCGTCTTCCAGAACCTAGCAGAACCGGGCGTGGCGCGATCAGGGCCAAGAGTTGATGTTGGTCAATGGGAAGCTGGCTTTGCCTGCTTGCCCAACCAGCATAAGCAGGGGAGAACCAGTGGGGGAAGGCTTCCGTGATTTTGGCAATACTCTCGCCGACATCGTCACGACCTAGTGAGCCACCGGCAGTTCCAGATTGTAATGCAATAACGCTGTTTGGTCTTGGATCAATTGCCGCTGCCAACAAAGCTGACTTTCCATTTCGGCTATGACCGCAGAGGGTTATGCGGTCCATGTTGATCTTTGGCTCTGATGCCAGCGCGTCCATGGCACGCAAATACGTCCACGCCCAAGCCGCGATTGCTCCGGTTCGCTGGTCTCTTGGCGTTCCGGGCGGGGTTAAACTGGTAAGGACTGCTGCTGCTTCAATGGGCTCATCAGGCACCACATCGCCTGCGTAAAGGACGGCAACCCCATAACCAGCTTTTAGAATTTTCCCGAACGGTGGGTGCATGATCGCACCGCCGAAAATGACGGGCACCAAGGGCAGCATAATCGAGTTTTCGCACTCTTTCGGGTTGCCATAGCGCGGTGGGTTGACGCCTACAGCGCTTTTGAACGTCAGTGCATTGCCACAAAAATTCTGCATGATGATCAGAGGCACAGGCCCGTCCGACTTGGGCAACAGCACGACCATCGAAAACTGCAAGTCCGCTTGTGGCTCGCCAAGTCGCACGATCCATTGCTCGGCTTGGTCGAGGTTGGCGATGTCGAGGGTGAGGGATTTGCGCTCAACAATAGTTACGGATTGGGCTGCAGCGAATTGTCCATAAATCTCGTGCGCGAACGCGGCTTGCAGCAGCGGCCTGCGCCTCAATTCCCAGTCTTGTGCCGAACCAATTGGCGTGTCGCCGTTAAATTCGGACAAAACAGAGGGTGTAGCGGGTGCTCCACTTACATTTGTCCCAACATTTGGAAGGCCAATTAAGCTGCATCCGCCCGAGGCCAACATGCCAACAATTGCGGCGAAAAACACATTCATTCTTGGGAGTTTTGATATCGTCATAGTCAACAAACCTTTGCTCCCGGAAACATTTACCGTCGTCGCATAGACGTTACCTACGATTTGTAACAAGGCAACCTAGAATATCGTACTGAAAAGCAATGCTAGAAAAAAAGCTAGAATAAATTATGCAGACCCTCAATTGGCTTGCCATCGTTTGGATAACTGAGAGTATCTATGTGCACTTTGACTGTCGTTGGATCACAAGGCCAATGTCTCATAACAATGAACCGGGACGATCTGATCGAGAGACCTGAGGCCCCTCCAATCCGGCCTGCTGATGGCTCGTCGCAAGTTCTCGCACCTATAGACTTAAAGTCGGGCGGTACTTGGATTGGGCTCAATAGTTTTGGAATTGTGGCGTGTTTGCTGAACCGATATGACAGACCAGCTCCCATCAATGCTCGTAGTCGTGGCGCAATTGTTCTCGGGGCGCTGCACCAAGTCAGTCGCGTGGACGATGCAGTTGCCAAAGTTGTCGGCCTAGAGTTAGACAATTATGCGCCGTTCACTTGTATCATTTTGTCACTCGATCATCAGGTACGATTGGACTGGACCGGGACAGAACTTTTGACGGAAAGACTCCCTCGGCAACACGCTTGGATGACTACCTCGTCCTCCGTTTCCCAAACTGAAGTGAAAGCAGAGCGCGCCAATCTATTTAATGAAGCCGTCATTGAAGGCGAAGAATTGGCGAGCGGGCTGCAACAATTCCACGCAATGGCGACGCCCGAAGATGCTTGGTGGTCGCCGTGGATGGAGCGTCCATTGGCTCACACTAAAAGCATCACACAAGTATTGCTCCGGTCTGACACGAGCGAGATGCGCTATTGGGACCGTTCTGCGGTTCTTGAACGCGCCCTCTCTGATGCACCTACCAAGGTGACGACCAATCATCAGAAAG
>JAYSRI010000370.1:0-3151 GCA_043721175.1 Alphaproteobacteria bacterium | reverse complement strand
ATAAAGTGATGGCAAAAGCACTTGCGGAAGCCATAGCGAATGTTCGGGTAGTGGACATGAGAACTCCATCTCTAAGATAAAATCTAACAAGACTTGTTGATTTCGACTGAGCAACCTCAAAAAGAGGACGAGGCAGCCGGGTCGTGACAACAGGTGGTGATGGAAAATCGCGGTAACGCCTTGGCATGCATGAAGCTATCGTGAAACTCGCATAATTGTCATGAATGGAGAGTCTATTTTTCTCGTGTTGCGGCAATGCAACATAGTGCGCAACAAAAAGCCCGGACATTGCTGCCCGGGCCTTCAGGATAGTATTATGATTGAACTTAACGGAACAACGACAAGGCAGTTTGCGCCGAACCATTTGCAATCGACAACGCTTGAATGCCCAATTGTTGCTTGACCTGCAAGGATTGCAACTTAGCGCTTTCCTTGGAAAGATCAGCGTCAACCATTGCGCCAATACCGCTGTTGAGTGCGTCCTGTAGCTTGGTCACAAAGGTGCGGTGGGCTTCAAGGCGCTTGGAGCCAGCGCCCCAAGTAGCCATCGTGGTGCCCAAGTTTGTGATCGAAGCGTTGACCAAGCCCAAAGCTGTGGTTGCGTTCGCTGAGCTGCTGACGTCAGACGCTACAGCCACAGTAACAATCCCACCACCCAGCTGGATATTGGCGCCTGCAACCGTGATGTTGTTGATTGCCGCCCCCGATGAGTCGCCCAACGAAACGGCGCTGTTAATGGCCACCGCACCAGTTGTCATGTTGGAGCCATCAAACGTAGAGTTCGCAGTGATGGATGCGATTTGGTCACGCATTTGAAGAAAATCAGCGTTCAAAGCGTTTTGTGCTGATGTTGATAGGCCCGCTTGGCTGGCAGCCAAGGCTTTGCCTTTCATTTCATTAAGCAGTTCCATAATGCTTTCGCCTGCGGAGATCGCGACATCAACCTTGGCAGAAGCAGTTTGGTTAGACTCAAGAACGCGATCATAAGCGCCAACGTCTGAACGCATTTTGTTGGCAATAGCCCAAATTGCGCCGTTGTCCTTCACGCTGGACACTTTAAGGCCCGTCGAGATTGCGTTTTGTGTCGCTGATAGCTGACGGTTTGTCATGCTCAATGACTGGAGGGCGACCATTGCGCCTTTATTTGTGTTTACGCTGACCATTTCACGATCCTCACTTCTTGCTGTGTCAACATGCTGTTCTGCACGTGCCATTCATTTTGAACGTCAGAGCTATTTAACGTGGAGGTCTGAAAACAGCTTCAAGAAGCATATTTAATCAGGTCAAAAATTGGTTGATAAAAATTGAGACAAATTGTATAAACTTATGTTATATCAGACTTTTATGTCGATAACTCGACCTGGCCTTGCTATGCTAACCAGTTCGTTAGAGGTATTTTCAGGTACAGTTTGTTTGACGCTGGCCGCGCTTGAAATGGCCTGCTTTATTGGCGTGATAACGTGACGCTGCGCGTTAGCGCTGAGCATGGCCTCAAATGCCAAGCGAGCTTGGCTTACTTGTGGTGCAGGGGGCGCTGTTGAGGCAATAGGGCGGGAAAAGAGGGGAGGATCAACTTGCATGGTTTCGCGGTAGTTTGATTTGGGTTAATCAGATGCAAACGCCGTAGGTGCATCGCGATGCCTGTCACGTCGGTTTAACGCGGATTAGAGCTCGCCGCGAGGCGCGCTAAGTCGCCCGCAACCTTCGCCGTTACTTCGCCCTGATGACGAGCGAGTACATTGCCATTCGCGCCAATCACATAGGTTTCAGGCACGCCAGCCAGGCCAAACTGTACGCCAACTGCACCTTGGCGATCAATGGCGCTTTGGGCGTAGGGATTGCCTAACTCGTCAAGATAAGCCGCCGTTTTTGATGGATCGTCGCGGTAAGCAACGCCGAGTATCACAAAGCGACTGTCCTTCGATAATTGCAGCAACTGGGGATGCTCCACACGACACGGTGCGCACCAGGACGCGTAAAAATTCAGGATAATCGGCTTTCCTGCGTAGGATGCAAGATCCAATTGTGATCCTGTCATATCGGGCAGCACGAAACTTGGTGCGGGCTTGCCGACCAAAGGACTAGCATGACGGTCGACGCGTTGCCCGAACATCGCCCAAACAAACAAACCAATTAGGGCCATGAACAAACCAATTGGCAAAAACGCGGTCCAGCTGCGTGTCGTTTTAGGTGGACCTGTCGGTAGAGCACGATTAGTCATGTCTGTTGGTCATGTTCCAGTTGTCGCAGCCGAGACTTTTGAGTGGCACCGACCACAATAGCGCGCACGATCAAAACCATGATCACCAAAACACTTAGACCCCAAGCGCCAAACACAAATCCAGCATGGCCGCCCATGGCTACAAAGTCGGAGAATGTTTTGAACTGCGATACCATCACTGCGCCCGTGCCTCAAGCACATCAGCCCGCCGTCGCCAAATTTCGGACCGCATGGCGGCGACAGTGAGGCAAGCGAAGATCACGAGAAATGCCAGTCCCATAACCAAGAGCGGGTGCAACATGCTGGGGTCAAGGCTAGACCCGCCTGCACGGACAATTGATGCTTTCTGGTGCAAAGTGTTCCACCATTCCACTGAAAAGCGGATGATAGGAATATTAATGGTGCCGACAAGACACAATATCGCCGCTGCCTTGGCACCCTTGGTTTGATCGTCCATGGCGTTTCGCAGGGCCATGTAGCCGAGATACAGAAAGAATAAAACGAGGACTGACGTCAATCTGCCGTCCCATTCCCACCAAGTGCCCCACGTAGGTCGACCCCAAATTGAGCCTGTTGCCAAACACATTGCTGTAAACGCTGCTCCTATCGGTGCTGCTGCTTTAGCCGCAATGTCTCCGAGTGCATGCCCCCAGACGAGGAAAGACATGCTGCCAATCGCCATCGTGAGGTACGCCCCTACTGCAATCCAAGCGGCCGGAACATGGATAAACATAATGCGCGCGGTCTCGCCTTGCTGATAATCGCCTGGCGCAAAAACCAATGACCACGGCACGCCTAACGCGCAAAGTGCTAGCGCGACGACGCATAACAGCGGAAGGAGCCAGTTGGTCAGCGACAAGAATTTGTGTGGATTAGCGAAGGTTGACAACATGAGATCGTAATTAGGTCACTTGACTACACGGGTCCAGC
>JAYSRI010000369.1:0-3163 GCA_043721175.1 Alphaproteobacteria bacterium | reverse complement strand
CTTTGATATTGCCTGTGGATTCTTTGCCGACCAAACAAGGCAGATTCATGTTTCCTTCACCCCTGCACGTCACATGGGAATAACGGTAACTTGTCCTTGTAAGATGGGCACAAGACGCCAATATCAAGACAACACAATGGCGGACTCGATAAAGTCGCTAGTAATGAGGCTCATATGACCGATCACATCACCCGCGCGCTTGGCCTCGTCCCCATGGTTGTTGAGCAAAGCTCACGCGGGGAAAGAGCGTTTGACATTTTCTCGCGGTTGTTGCGCGAACGCATCATCTTTGTCTACGGCCCCGTTGAAGACGGCATGGCAGCGCTGATCAACGCGCAATTGTTGTTCCTTGAGAGTGAAAATCCAAAGAAGGAAATCTCGCTTTACATCAATAGCCCGGGCGGTGTCGTCACGTCTGGCTTGTCGATCTATGACACGATGCAATATATTCGCTCCCCTGTTGCAACGGTCGTTATGGGCCAAGCGGCTAGCATGGGCTCGCTATTGTTGTGCGCAGGGCAAAAAGGTAGCCGTGTGGCGCTGCCAAATGCGCGCGTTATGGTGCATCAGCCATCAGGCGGCTATCGCGGTCAAGCGACTGACATTGAGCGTCACGCTGAGGATATCGTGGCTACCAAGCGCCGCTTGAACGAAATCTATGTCAAGCATACTGGCCAGACATATGAAACCATTGAGAAGACGCTTGATCGCGATTTCTTCATGTCAGCCGAGGAAGCTAAGGCATTTGGCATCGTGGATGAAGTGTTCGTCAAGCGCGAAGACCCGACAGCGGTAACCTAAGGCGGCGCCCAAGGCGGGTAAAAGTTTGGCGTTTGCCACTGGGCAATGTCATGGTAAGACAGTTTTGCAACGGATCATTGATACTTCCGTGTAAGAATGGCTATTGTTTTTGAGACAACCGGCGGTGTCGCGTTCAATGTCGCGATCTGACGGACTGGAGTGGATATGACTAAAGCAGCCAGCGGTGATTCAAAAAATACGCTTTATTGCAGCTTTTGCGGTAAGAGCCAGCATGAAGTCCGCAAGCTGATTGCCGGGCCAACCGTATTCATCTGCGATGAATGCGTTGAGCTTTGCATGGATATCATCAAGGAAGAGAACAAGAACCAACTTGTGAAATCCAAGGATGGTGTGCCCACGCCCCAAGAAATCAAAGACGTTCTTGACGATTATGCGATTGGTCAAACCTATGCCAAGCGCGTTTTGGCCGTTGCCGTTCACAATCACTATAAGCGCCTCGCCCACGCTGCAAAGGGGGGCGACGTTGAGCTGGCTAAATCCAACATTTTGCTGATTGGCCCCACTGGATGCGGTAAGACATTGCTGGCACAAACATTGGCGCGCATCATCGATGTACCGTTCACAATGGCAGACGCCACCACATTGACCGAAGCGGGTTATGTAGGCGAAGACGTTGAGAACATTATCCTGAAACTGCTTCAAGCGTCTGACTATAATGTTGAACGCGCACAGCGCGGCATCGTTTATATCGACGAGATCGACAAGATTAGCCGCAAATCTGACAATCCGTCGATTACGCGCGATGTGTCAGGGGAAGGCGTGCAACAAGCACTGCTTAAGCTAATGGAAGGCACGATAGCTTCGGTTCCACCACAGGGTGGTCGCAAGCATCCCCAGCAAGAATTCTTGCAAGTTGATACAACCAATATCCTGTTCATCGCAGGGGGTGCTTTCCCGGGTCTTGATACCATTATCTCGCGGCGTGGCGTGGGTGCTGGTATTGGCTTTGGTGCTAATGTGCGCAGCGAAGATGATCGCCGCATTGGCGATGTATTGCGTGAATGTCAGCCAGAAGATTTGCTGAAATTTGGCCTCATCCCTGAATTTGTCGGGCGTATGCCGGTGTTTGCGACATTAGAAGACCTCGACGAGGCTGCTTTGATCGACATTTTGACGACACCAAAGAATGCTTTGGTTAAGCAGTATGCGCGCTTGTTTGAAATGGAAAACGTCAAACTGACCTTCACCGAAGAGGCCTTGAAAGCAGTCGCTGGCAAAGCAATCCTGCGTAAAACAGGCGCACGCGGTTTGAGGTCAATTCTTGAAGGCGTGTTGCTGGAAACCATGTTCGACTTGCCATCTTATGACGGTGTGGAAGAAGTGGTGGTCAATGCCGAAGTGATTGAGGGCAGGGCGCAACCGCTGTTGATCTATGGCGAACGTCCCGAACAGATGCAGCCTGCTGCTGCGGGTTGAGCTGTAGCGTCTGTCTTTGTGCTTTGATGGCAGACAAGGCTTTATCATGAGCGGCGCTGACCTTGACCAGTTTTGGATGGGCCAAGCACTTGCGCTCGCGTCTCAGGCCGCTGAAAAAGGCGAGGCACCGATTGGTGCGATCATCGTTGACCCCATACGCAACACAATGATTGCGCGGGCCCATAATCAGCCGATAGCCGATCACGACCCGTCCAGTCACGCGGAATTGCTTGCTATTCGCCGTGCCGGTGTTGCGCTCGGTAACTATCGTCTTGCGCCTAACTTGACGCTCTATGTCACATTAGAGCCTTGCACCATGTGTGCCGGCGCGATCAGCCAAGCGCGGATAGCGCGCCTTGTTTATGGCGCGCCAGACCGCAAGGGCGGGGCGGTTGATCATGGCGTCCGCTTCTTTGAACAACCTACGTGCCACTGGCGACCAGCTGTCACAAGTGGCGTGAGGGCAGACGAGAGTGGCGCGATGTTGCGGGCATTTTTCAAAGCACGACGGTAGGTCACACGTGAGGCCCGATGTGTAGGGCAGCTATGGCGAATCCTAAGCCAATCCACTAGATCAGAAGTAACTAGGAGCGTTTTCATGTCCACCCCCCGCCATGCCCCCGTTTTGATCATTGGCTCCGGCCCTGCTGGCTATACAGCAGCCGTTTATGCAGCGCGGGCGATGCGTAAACCAATGTTGATTGAAGGCCCACAACCTGGCGGACAGCTCACGATCACGACCGACGTCGAGAATTATCCGGGCTTTGCCGAGGTAATCCAAGGCCCGTGGTTGATGGAGCAAATGCGGGCGCAAGCGGAACATGTGGGCACAGAGATCGTCGCGGACTGGATCATGTCAGTCGATCTGACATCGCGCCCGTTCAAGGCCATTGGCGACGGTGGCCAAGTTTATACCGGCGACACT
>JAYSRI010000368.1:0-3169 GCA_043721175.1 Alphaproteobacteria bacterium | reverse complement strand
AACACCCCCTCCATGGTCGATTTTGACCACAGCAAAGTCGTGTTTTGCTGAAACGGCGTGACAGGAATGATGGCGGCTTGAAGGTCGCTTGGTGGGGGGGCAGTCATTTTCGTTTCCTACAATTCGGGCATGTTATCGGGCAGATCAGCCAACCACGAAAGGCCATCACGCCCCCTGGCAAAGACCCTGAGCACCAAGACCTGCGACCCGTCAAAGGCATATATGATATTCACCTGTCTCTTAAAAGCGATAGCACGGATTGTTGTCGGTCTAACTGTCATAACTTTGCCCAATTCAGGAAATTGTCCCAAGTTTGCAATGAAGGCTTCAATCCGATCTACAAATTCTATGGCGCGCTCTGCCCCCGATTGCTCTAGGACGAAGTCAAATTGGTCCTGTAAATCTCGGCGGGCTTCAAGATCATACGCGACAGCGTAACGCTTCACGCTGCAGCCTTGCTGAGCTTGCTATTCATGTGGCGGCGCAGCTCCGCAAAAGTCTCATTTGACGATTTGACACGCGAAGGGTCATTCTGGGCGGCTTCGTATCCTGGAACCACATCTTCCTTTAGCCACGCCTCCAGCGCCGCATCACGCGCCGCCAGTGCCGCAATCCCTGCCCGCACCACTTCGCTGGCCGACACAAAGTCCCCGCTCGCGATCTTGGCGTCAATATAGTCGCTCTGGCTTTTGCCGAGAGTGACAGTGCGGCGGGTAAGGTTTGGCATGGCGGGGGCCTTTAGGTGTGACAAAGTATGATTTGATCATACTATTTAAGGGGCAGGATAGCAAATGCCGCTACCCCTCCAGCTCTCCCTGCAATCCCCCTGCCCAAGTCGTAATATCCCCCGCCCCAAGGCACACGAAAATGTCGCCACTGACGCACTCTGCGCGCAGAAAATCCGCCAAATCATCGGGTGACGCGAGCTTTGACACCCGCTTATGCCCATGATCGCGGGCACCGCGCACCAAGGCGTCGGCGTCTATGCCCTCGATCGGGGCCTCGCCTGCGGTGTAGACGTCGGCGATAGCCACCACGTCAGCATCGTTCATGCAGCGGGCGAAATCGTCGAACAGCGCTTGTAACCGCGTAAAGCGGTGCGGCTGGATCACCGCGACCACTTTGCCGCTGGTGACTTGGCGGGCAGCCTTAAGCACGGCGGCGATCTCAACGGGGTGATGGCCATAATCGTCGATGATCCGCACGCCGTTCCATTCACCTACTTTGGTAAACCGACGCTTGACGCCTTCAAAGCTGGTCAGGCCCTTGCGCAGTTGATCGTCGCTCGCGCCCAATTCACGCGCGACAGCAATCGCGGCCAAAGCATTGGTGACATTATGCTGGCCCGGCATCGGCAAATGTAGCCCGTCAATCTGGTGATCAGCCACCCCGCGCTTGCCCGCAAACACCACGCTGAAACGCGAGCCATCGGGATCGGCCTCAAGGTTTAACGCCTTCACATCCGCTTGAGGATTAAATCCATAAGTCACGACGCGGCGGTCAGTTGCGCGCGCGACCAAGCCCTGCACGCCGGGATGATCAATGCACATCACGGCAAAGCCATAAAAAGGCACGCTATGCACAAATGTCTCAAAGGCCGCCTCCATCGCCTCCGCCGTGCCATAAAAGTCCAGATGCTCGGGGTCCATATTGGTGACAATGGCGATGGTGGGGCGCAATTTGGTGAAGGTGCCGTCGCTCTCGTCGGCCTCTACCACCATCCAATCGCCTGACCCCACGCGGGCGTTGGTGCCATAGGCATTGATGATGCCGCCGTTGATCACGGTGGGATCTTTGTCGGCGGCGTCCAGCAAGGTTGCGATCATGCTGGTGGTGGTGGTTTTACCGTGCGTGCCGCCCACCGCAATTGTCCAGCCAAGGCGCATCAGCTCTGCCAACATTTCGGCGCGTCGCACCACGGGGATACCAAGATCGCGCGCAGCCACAACTTCCAGATTGTCCGCCTTAACCGCCGAGGAGATCAGCACAATGCCAGCGTCGGCCACATTGGCCCCGTCGTGACCGACAAACACCGTGATCCCTGCCTTGCGCAAGCGATCCAGATTGGCCCCGTCCTTGGCATCCGACCCTTGCACCTTATGCCCCCAATGGGCCAAAACCTCGGCAATTCCGCTCATGCCAATGCCACCAATACCCACAATGTGAATGGCGCCGATGTCGAGGGGGATGGAGTTGGTACGCATGGGGTTGGATTCTCTTAGGGATAGGGATTAAAAAGGAACTCGGAGCCACGGGTTGATTAGCTCTATGCTGGTAGTTTGGAAGTCTTTTGTATTGCGGGTTGCGAGAGGTATTCGCAACACCTTTGCAGAAGCCGCAATCATTCAGCCGGGTATGCTCATGGGTCGTCCAAGCTTTTCGGCGTTCGCCATGATATCACCATAAGCCTGTGACTCATAAACACCGTACTGCACAGTGCGGTTGGAAAATCGGTCAATGGCAAGGTTTAGGGCGAGGCGCAGCCCATCTCTGCGTCGCCCATTGGGCAGTCGCGCAATGCCAAATGACATTTCGCCAAAAGTAACTATGCTTACAAGCAGATCACCCTCGCGCTCCTCGATCCAATCGAAGACAGCTTGTTCGGGTCGCAACCGCGTCAGTTGTGAAATCACATTTGTATCGACAAGTATCAAAACTCCATGCCTTTGTGTGGCACTCTGTTGAGGTCGATCAATTCGTCGAGATCAGGTTCGCCCGGCTCTGCTTCCACGATGTGCTGCTGCACTTGAGTCCAAAAATCATTGAAGCTGACGTTGCGGCTACTGCGCGCGGCATAGGCTACCAGCGCATCTTCAACAATGGCATGAATTGGGCGGTTTTCAGCGCGCGACAAACTGTGTGCTAAGTCACGTGCGCGCGCGCTGCGGACAGATAATTGGGGGCTGGCCATGACCGGTTCCCTTTCGCTCTGGAACGTCAACTTACTCAATTGATGGCAAGATGGCAAGATGGCAAAAATTCAAGAGCTGCCCGAGCTTGAGCGTGCAAAAGCTATTGATTATTATTTAGACCAATCGTCGGCTGGAAGTCTGTTTAGTGATCTCGCGTGCGCTAGATCGCCGTGCTTCATTTATGAAGCACATCAGGTCGATCTAGCACTTTAAGATAGAGCATACGTGCCGCGAAAATCTGTTTCAGATTTTGCGCG
>JAYSRI010000367.1:0-3173 GCA_043721175.1 Alphaproteobacteria bacterium | reverse complement strand
CGCGACACTGGCGACCTTGCATTGGTAGCGGAGTTGAGCAGCCACTGGAAATCCGCCCTGGCATGGCTGGTTCATTGTCAAACTGACGGCGGTTTGTTGCGGTTTGAACCTTCTGGCTCGGGGCTGACAGTTCAATCATGGAAAGACTCACACGACTCGATGAACCATGCCGATGGCACATCAGCAGCCGCGCCATTGGCCGTCGCCGAAGTCCAAGGTTATTCGTTTGCCGCCTTTATAGCTGCGGCAGAGCTATCTGAAATAGAAGAGGACTTTGCAACTGCCCGTGAGTATCGGCTTCGTGCAGCCAAACTAAGCCAACAATTCCACGAACTTTTTTGGCTCCCGGACCTCAATACCTATGCAATGGCGCTCGACCGTGACGGAAAACCCTTGGCCGTCAAATCGTCCGATCCCGGTCACCTTCTGTGGTGTGGGATCGTGCCCATCGAGATTGCCCCAAAACTTGTGGCATCACTGATGGAACCAGAATGCTGGAGCGGATGGGGGCTACGCACGCTTGGAACCAGCGAAGTCCGTTACAATCCGGTCTCCTACCACAATGGCAGCGTGTGGCCGCATGATACAGCGATTTTTGGAGCTGGATTGGCTCGATATGGCTTTCAGCAAGAGCTAGGAATCGTGACCGAAGCGCTTTTCGCTCTAGCCTCCGAAATGCCTGATTACTCGCTTCCGGAACTCATCTCTGGATTTCAACGCGTGCAAAATCGCCCGCCAATCCAATACACGCATTCATGCTCACCACAGGCATGGGCGGCCGCTGGGCTTTTGATGCTTGCACGACTGTCAAACCTCAATATTAGCGCGTCGCTCCCCGTCGGCACCAATGAGATCGTCCGCTCAGGGATAACATAGATGGTATAAAAAGTCTATTTGTGTAGTTATGGACACGACGAGAATAAATAATAGTATTTTCAAATGTATTCAGAATATCTGAACACCAATTAATCAGTCAGTCTTTGGCGGGTGTTGCGGCGCGTACTATCTCCAAGTTGGCACAGGCGAACCGCAACATAGCGATCAACAGCAATCCACTTTACTAAAGTCGAACTGCCAATCCCAAGAGCTGCCGCAACACGTTCCCGCGAAAGCCCAATCAACTGCGCCGGCCGCACCGCTTCGCGCCTAAACTCTGCTCCAGAAACGTGTGTGATTGCCATGCTCTTTGCTGGCTTATTTATGCCTCACCCCACCGGAACAAAACCGTTGCAAGTCCAAATCTACAACAGTTGGCCAAAACTTGCACAACGCATCCGCCGACTGCTTTTCCGGGGGGTCACAGTAGAGTGCCGGAAACGAGCGTGTTCCTTCACGCCAGAAACGTCTTTGGTCCACGATGGCGATGCTAGCATCAGCCAAAATGCGCGCTACTAACCGAGGGTTAACGCGCCTTCATCTTCCACTTAAGTAATTATTTCTAATGAAAAAAAATGAGTGGTGCGCGATGTAGTCTCTTGCGAACCAGTCTCGCACCTGTTTCTCCTGTTTTTCCACGAAAACAGGCTCAATTTGCGCTTTTTGGCGGCGAAGTGCGCAAAATACAGAGATTTCCCCTGCCCTTTCAATCAGTTGCTTCCCTCTGCTGTAGTGTTCAATAACAGGTACGAAATACTGAAAAACAGGACGATAACAGGTTTCTTTCACGCGTTATTGACTTTGTTTCCCATGGCCTACACGAAAGTCGGCATCCGTCGGCAATGGGAAGCAAACACTCCGGCTTCTCGGGGTGTTTTGGCGTCGGACCTGCAGCTCGGGTGACAAAGCCCTAAATCAGTTTCGGCGTCATCAAGCGAGATACAAACACTTCCGTTTGAGCTGATTGTTTTAGCTTTTTCGGTACCACCCAACCTTCTTGACTGGCAGCTATGCGCCACTGGCAAAATTCGCGTTCTTGCCATCATGGGACCATGCGCTTAGTGCACACCTCTCGGCTATGAGCCGAGGTCGCGGTTATTGTGTCGGCCAGAACCAAGTATGGCGCCTAGCATAAATGCGCTTGCCGCAAGCTGAGGATTATTGCGAGAACGGCAGAAATGCGCCGTCTGCAAGCGGGCACTTTTGGAATTCGCCGAATTCGCATTTTCAGTTGCGCTGAAGCAACTTGCGCCGGCCAGCACTACTTAACCCGCTCGCAAAGGCCAAAATGCGCGGCGGTGGCCCGCTAAGGCTGGACCATACTTGGTGACAGCTAAGAGCAAGATACCTTACCGGTACAGAAGCGTTTTAAGTCCAAGCTGGAGCGGCGATTGCTTGGCTTGTTATCCCGTCGGACACGACTAGGCCAAACAGCGATATCACGAAGGCGAACGGCCGATCCGAAAAAGGTTTTTTGTGCCTGAGGGCATTGGCCGATCGCACCTTGTTTGTGGCTCTTAGCACCGGCGCCAGCTCAACCGATAGACGATGGCAGCGTTCACATCTTGTGAGTCGACCGTGGCCATTGCTTCCAAGTTGTTAAAGGTGCTGACCCGCATGCTCGAGTTGGTCCGCAAGTTTACGTCTGCGCCGCAGGCTGACCACACCATGCTCTGCAGAGTAAGCTCATTGTTGATCAGATAGTCAGAATCGAGCGCGCCGTAAAACGTGCGTCGGAACGCCGGGCCGCGCCCACCTGCGAAGAAATATTCAACATTGAACTGCGAGGAAGCCCTTGTCGGCAACCGGTTGAATCCGCGATAGTCGACCGAAAGGACCGACACGCTATAGCCTTCAGGCACAAAAACGGGGATTGCGACATTGCAACTTTTGCGGTCGAACGACCGTCCCGTCGTTCCACCTGTCGATACTTGATACTCGTCGAAGATAAGGCTCAAAGCTTTATTGTCTGGACTGAGCGTCGCTGAAACACTGCCCGCAGGGCAGCCAGAGCCACCATAACCCGGTGTTCCAAGCGCAATATCCTGCTGAGCGCTTGCCGTTCCTGCTGTGGCCAGCGCACCGAGTGCGAACATTCCCAAAGTTGTGGCTTTCATCGTTCTAACTTTCTTTAGGTACTGCCGACCGGAATGGCCGGACTGCACAGCCCTATCGGGTGCGCCCTGAAGCTGCTCTGAGGACAACTCTCAGGTAACATTCAGGTTCCAACCGGCTTGGCATCGCCAGTATGGGTCGGGGCATTGTTGGGTATGCGGCTACGCTCGTCGGGTGTTCGT
>JAYSRI010000366.1:0-3176 GCA_043721175.1 Alphaproteobacteria bacterium | reverse complement strand
CGCCGTGCTTCATTTATGAAGCACATCAGGTCGATCTAGCGCTTTAAGATAGAGCATACGTGCCGCGAAAATCTGTTTCAGATTTTGCGCGCGATGCTTGTCTTATGACGGTCCTACCGCACCGCAGGATTTGCGAACCATCAAAGCGGGTGACAGGGTTGCCGATGGAGTTGCTTCGCCCGCCATGCGCCTGAACAATAGGTCGACAATGGTGCGCGCGCCGTTTGCCAAGTCCTGCTTCACGCTGGTCAGAGGTGGGGTGAATTGCGCGGCGATGGCAATATCGTCAAAGCCCACCACACTCACATCACGAGGTACGTCCACACCCGCAGCTGTTAAGGCTTGAATGGCTGCCAATGCAATCGTGTCGGAAGCAGCAAAAATAGCGTCGAATTTATGACCGCTTTCAATCAGCTCTCGCGCGGCTTCGTAAGCTGTTTCAAACGAGAAATGAGCCGGCACAATGAGCGCTGGGTCCGTATCGATGTTTTCTGCCCGCAACGCCCGTTGATAGCCTTCAAATCGTAAGCCGATTTCAGGCAATTCCCGCATACCTAGAAATGCGATCCGTTTGCGGCCCATACTCAACAGATGATCCACCGCACGCTTAGCGCCGTCAGTATTGTCTGTTCCGACTGAACAATAGACTTGTTCATCCATATGCCCACCCCAAACAACCATAGGGCCATAAGTGGCGGCAGCTTGATTGAGCACATGATGTTGATCAGATTGCCCGACAATCACAATGCCATCTTGGCGCTGTGATTGAATTATGCGGTCCAACCATCCTTTCGACGTTTCTGTTACCCGGCATAGCAAGACTTGATAGCCGCGCTGGGTAATCTCGTCGGCCAAGCGCCCAAACATCTCAATGAAAAACGGGTCAGAAATCAGTTGCCCGACGTCATGGCCGAGAGGGAAAACCACGCCAATCGTTTGGGTGGTGCGCATCCGCAATGAACGCGCGGATTGGTTGATCACATAGCCAGCATCTTCTGCAATTTTTTGAATTTCCCGCCGCCGATCTTCGGGGATTAAAGGACTATCGGCCAGAGCGCGCGAAACGGTCGACATGGAGACTTTGGCAAGGCGCGCCACATCCGACATTTTGAGCGGACCATCTTTGGACAATTTTGTTCTCCCAAATATTGCAACGCAATCTATGCAAAAGTACTGTTATTTGCAGACTTTAGAATGAAGGTAGTTGCTTTCATTGTGCAACCGATTTCTGCACGCTCACTAGAAAACAAAATCCTGCTGGTTTTGAGTGCTGATAGCGGTGCTCGGGTGGAGCGAACTCACTTACCGTCCAAACACTTTAATGATCACCACGATTACCAATGCCGTTAGCCCGATCTTTAGGATGCCATAGGCCCGCATTATGCGGTTCAGCTTGGCCATGTTTTCTTCATGCAGGGCTTGTTCGTCGGGGCTGAAAACGCGTGGCGCATCATCGGGATCGTCTTCCCAGCCAATATCAATTGGCGGATCGCCCTTTTTCCATTGGTGGAGGTCTTTGCTATCACTCATGATAGACCAACAATCGCGCCTGCTGCATCTAGGCCGATATGCTCTGCCGCAGGAACACGGGGCAAACCTGGCATCGTCATGATGTCTCCTGCCAGCACGACGATGAAGCCAGCACCAGCGGCCAGTCTCAACTCGCGAATGGTCACGATATGGCCAGATGGCGCGCCGCGCAATGTGGGGTCAGTTGAGAAGCTATATTGGGTTTTAGCCATACAGACGGGAAGATGACCGTGTGTGGCTTGCAGGTTTTTGAACTGTGCTTCAACTGCGTTGTCACACGCGATATCCGCCGCGCCATAAATCTGGGTTGCAACGGTTTTGACTTTATCACGCAAAGGCATTGTATCGGGATAAAGCGGCGCGAACTTGGCGATGTCGCTGTTGGCGAGGTCGGCCACGTGGCTTGCCAGTGCGGTGGCACCGGCACCACCGTCGGCATGGTGGGTGCAAACAAATACCGCTGCACCGTGCGCTTTGGCAGCCTCAGCCACGGCTGCGATTTCGGCGTCAGTGTCACTGGTAAAGCGGTTTATGGCGACAACACTTGGTACGCCGAACTTGGCGATATTGGATAAATGGCGGGCGAGGTTGGCACTGCCACGCGTGACAGCGTTCACATCCTTTGTACCCAATGCCGCTTTATCAACGCCGCCGTGCATTTTCAGCGCACGCACGGTTGCGACTAGAACTACCACGGCAGGGGCAAAGCCTGCTTTGCGGCACTTGATGTTGAAGAATTTTTCGGCCCCCAAATCTGCGCCAAAGCCCGCTTCAGTCACAACGAAGTCCGCGAGCTTCAATGCGGCTTTGGTCGCAAGCACGCTGTTGCAACCATGAGCAATATTGGCAAACGGCCCGCCGTGGATCAACACGGGTGATTGCTCCAGTGTCTGGACTAAGTTAGGCATTAGCGCTTCTTTCAGCAGCACTGTCATGGCACCGGATGCTTTTAGATCGCGCGCTGTAACGGGCATTTTGCCTCGCGTTTGGCCAATCACAATGTCGCCCAAGCGTTGTTCCAATTCAGCGAGAGACGACGAAAGGCACAAGATCGCCATCACTTCGGACGCGACCGTAATGTCAAACCCTGTTTGGCGCGGGAAACCATTGCTGACCCCGCCGAGGCTGATCACTGTATCACGCAAAGCGCGATCATTCATGTCCAGAACACGCCGCCACGTCACGCGACGGGGATCAATATCCAGTGCATTGCCCCAATAGATGTGATTATCGATCATGGCGGATAGCAAGTTATGGGCACTGGTGATGGCGTGAAAGTCGCCTGTGAAGTGTAAATTGATCTCCTCCATCGGAACAACTTGGCTGTAACCGCCCCCCGTTGCGCCCCCCTTAGTGCCAAAGCACGGCCCAAGGCTAGGTTCGCGCAACGCAATCATCGCGCGCTTACCAATATGGTTAAGAGCGTCGCCAAGGCCAATCGTCGTCGTCGTCTTGCCTTCCCCTGCAGGGGTTGGACTGATGGCGGTGACAAGAATCAGTTTGCCGTCGGGCTTATCTTTAAGGGTGTCGATATATGGCAAGGACACTTTGGCTTTCGTCCAACCATAGGGAACTAGCGCATCTTGGGGAATGCCTGCCTTTGCCGCGATGTTGAGGATGGGCGAGAGGGTAGCAGCGCGGGCGAT
>JAYSRI010000365.1:0-3179 GCA_043721175.1 Alphaproteobacteria bacterium | reverse complement strand
CTCCTGCCCGGCCATCCTGTTCGCCGTGCAGCTTGGCAGGCCTATACGAACGGTCGCCGTGCAGTTTGGTTGCCGGTACAAGACTATCAGACGCTGCTCCACGAGCCTTTAATTGACGCGCGCAAGCGCCTGAACATTGCCGCCCCGACACATTATCTGGCCATTCCCGCCAATGAGCGCGACGGCGTGCCGAGTAATCTGAAGGGTGAGTTGGTGGCGGGCTAGTGGCTTCCAGCCGCTGCGGCGGATAGGCACCAAAGACTGGTCATGCGATTTGGGGGAGTATCTAGTGTCCGGTTACCAATAAATCGATCGCTCTGATGAGGTTATCACGAATTGGCATCGCATTTGATATCAGCGCGCCTTTGAGCATTTTTCTTGGCGCAGAACTAATTAAGTGCATAAAAGCGAGAGCGCTTTGACCCTTTATCGTCAATTTTGGTGTCAACAAGCCGACATCCAAATTTGCCGACAATGGGTAACACGGAACGAGAAGAACAGTCTCAAAACTTGAAGCATAGTCAGCTTGGAACACGATCAAACCAACGATCCCGAGCCGCGCCTGCGCCTTGGAGGGTTCTAAAACGTCCAAGTACTTCATTGCTTCAGCCTAAAACAATCGAAACCCATCGTTCCACATGCCATCTTTCTCGATCATCTCGTTGTGAGCGTCAATTTGAACGGCATGCTTCATTGCCCAATTTTCAATATAATTTGCATTCTCCGCTACTTGTGCTGCTGTCAAGACGACGCGCGGAATTGATTGAGTGATCAATTGGTTTTCTACTTTGGCCATGTGGGAGGTTACCACGGCTTAGCTATCAGTCAAGGAACTTGCCGTGATCAATTTACCCTAAGCAACCCGTACCCGGTGCGCTGCCTCTGGCAAGTCGGCACCAAAGCAGCGCTGATAAAACTCGGCCACGGTAGCGCGCTCTAATTCGTCACACTTGTTCAAGAACGTCATGCGGAACGACAGCCCAATGTCTTCAAATATATCGGCATTTTGCGCCCAAGTGATAACTGTGCGTGGGCTCATCACGGTGGAGATATCGCCATTCATAAAGGCGTTACGGGTCATGTCGGCCACACGGACCATTTTGGACAATTCGGCACGCTTGGCGTCGTCTGTGACACCCAGTTTCGCCGCAACGATATCGGTTTCAACATCATGATCGAGATAATTGAGCGTGGTCACAATCGACCAGCGGTCCATTTGGCCTTGATTGATTTGTTGGGTGCCATGATACAGCCCCGTCGTGTCACCCAGACCAATGGTGTTGGTGGTCGCAAACAGGCGGAATGCAGGATGGGGTTTGATGACCTTGTTTTGATCGAGCAATGTCAAGCGGCCTGACGCTTCCAACACGCGCTGGATCACAAACATCACGTCGGGGCGGCCTGCGTCATATTCGTCAAACACTAATGCCACATTGCGTTGCAGTGCCCATGGCAAAATGCCTTCGCGAAACTCTGTGATTTGCTTGCCATCTTTGAGAACGATGGCATCCTTGCCGACCAGATCAATCCGGCTAACGTGACTATCAAGGTTGACCCGCACCAACGGCCAGTTTAACCGCGCGGCGACTTGCTCAATATGGGTCGATTTGCCCGTACCATGATAGCCCTGGATCATCACCCGACGATTATGGGCAAAGCCCGCCAGAATGGCGCGCGTCGTCATCGGATCAAACTTATAGGTCGGATCAAATTCGGGCACATATTCGTTGGGCATGGTGAACGCGGGCGCGGTCAGCTTGCTCTCAAAGCCAAAAGTCTCAGCAACATTGACGGTGGTGTCAGGGAAGGCGGCAATCAAATTATCGGACATGGTGGTGTGTATTCCTTGTAGCGGCCCTTGTTTGAGGATCGCACGCGCGCCGTCAAGCACAGATGTGAGGTTCTACTGTGGACATGGGGCAGTGTGGCATCTTTGCGAGGGTTTTTGGCAGGTAAGGCGACAGGCCAACTAATCAGCGCGCTGAAATTCCATTGTCCAATTTATTTCCCATGTAGCTCCGCCATCCGTTGACATCGCTTGCTCCCAATGTGGCGACGACGAGTTTGTATTCGTCCAAAGGAAACGCACGCGTACATTCACACCATTAAAGGTATCCGACGCGTAAAATGCGCCAACTCCACCCTCGAAAGAACCAATGACGGGCACATCAAGTGAGTGAGGCGACCTTGAATCTAGCCACCAAATAGCCCACGTCTTTTTCGCTGAATCAAACGAACGCAAGGTAACTGCGCGATAGGTTCCGCTGGGAATGTGAAGTATGTTGTCGTCAACATTCCCATCACCCCCCAGAGTTGTCGACATGACACAGGTGCCGACAAATTCTTCCCATTCCTGGCAATCAACCAGCCGCTCTTTCAAGCGACGATGCTTGACATTCCAAGCACCAATTTGAAAATCAAAATCTCGAGCGTGATCTATTTTCGTATTCCACTTCGCGAATTCCAAGTTTGACTTTTGTCGGCACGTTCATGTAATGTTCGTTTAAGACGAAGTCGTCAAGCTACCAATTCTGTGATAGGCTGCTAGCAAAATCCTGCGGCGCACGCCTGATGCCCCCCCCCCCGCGCAAGGCAGTGGGCACACAAAATTTAATTATCAAAAAGCGGTGATGGTGGGCCAATGCGTGCGCGGAGGTGGCAGCGGGGGCGGTCTATTGCGACTTTGGGTGATGATGGACCCCGCTATGGCGGTGTAAGAGGCGCTGACTTGGGTGCCCCATCGTCCCGCAATACGCTTCGGTCCCTCGGGGGCGATGATAATGCCTTGGTAATTACGAGCAAGATGAAAAGCCAAGCGCTTGGCTTTGGCTAGGGGGTTGGCCGCAATCCCCGCGAGATAATCGAGTTGCGCATACAGCGTGGCCATATCGATATCGACGGGTGCGTAACTCCTGTGCCCATAGTCTGTCTTGAACACGGGCTTGAACTGAGGCCCGTCAGCGTTCAGCCAAGGGCTGGCACCCTGCGCATCAAGACCTTGCAGGCTGCACCCCGCAAGTGACGATTTTGATTGACATGTATGGGGCCGCTTCATCGCCCCGCGTGCGTCAACCAAACGCCATTCCAACTCCAACGCAATCAGGATGATCAAACGTCGCAAGAAAGCCCGCAATACAATCATCCCGCTTCTCAATCGTGCGGCCACGGCCTGACGCGCC
>JAYSRI010000364.1:0-3184 GCA_043721175.1 Alphaproteobacteria bacterium | reverse complement strand
CCCTCTCCACCACCCGCGCCTATGTTTATGCCGTCGCAAAGGCCTGCGACCGTGGCCTCACCACACGCAAAGACGCAGCAGGCGCGATCCTTTATGCTGCGGAAAAAGCCACATGGATGGCGCTGGAGGCAATCCAGTGCCTTGGCGGTAATGGCTATATCAATGACTATCCGACAGGGCGCCTGTTGCGCGATGCCAAGCTGTACGAGATTGGCGCGGGAACATCCGAGATACGCCGCTGGTTGATCGGACGGGAATTGTTTGGGGAGACGGGGTGAGGGTTAAGTCCCGACCACCTGCCCCAACACAAACGCCAACTCCGGCATCAGCTCCGGCACAACCACTGCATCCGCGCCAAAAACCAAGGGATCGCCATAAGTGCCATCATCGCGCAGCCGGTGCACAAAAACTTGCCGCTCTTCCACGTCAATCACCCAATACTCACGAACGCCACCAAGCGCATAGCGGCTTGCTTTACGGCCGATCTCCCAGCGCAATGTGGTGTCAGATACTTCGACGACGAGAAGGCAGTCCTTGCCCGTAACGGTTTGCGGATCGACACTGGCAGGATAAAGCCAGAAGTCAGGCTTAAGACCATCGTCGCCAACGGCAAGGGTTTTGTCGGGAACGATAACGACTGAAGCGTCTGTTCCCATTACAAGCGCTCGGTTTACCAAAGCATTCCAATTCGTTGTGCGCCATCCGTCTGCGGGCATCTCAAAGACCTCGCCGTCAATCAATTCAATAGAAGGGTATTCTGGAAAGCCGCCTGCATCCCAAATGCGCTGCACATCTTCCAGTGTGAAACGCATTTTGGTAGGGCGGTCGAGCAATAAAGCGTTCATTTTGAAAAGATAACACGGCGCAACCATATCGTCACGCGCAATTTTTAGCCGACGGTTTCAGCGACGGTCGCGCCGTCTTGGTCGATCGTCAGGCAACCGAGAGGGTTTGCCAGCGCGGTCGATGCGCACGGCTTCATAGATATGAAACTTATCGTTTCCACGCTGTGCAGCTTCTTGCACAAAATCACGGTCATCGCGTTCCCGCGACCCGCTAAACCCAAACCAACCCATATCCGGAATCTCCGTCCCGATTTCTCGACATTTCTGGCCTAGCCGAAATACGTTAAATTCGGCACAGCAGGGATGGTTAAACAGAGGTTGCGGATGGGGTCTTGACGAAAGATCGTTTTAGAGTTTCTTTGAATTGAAGGCGACGTAATCTTTGTCAGCCAAACTGTTTTGGGAGCATTTTTATGTCCAAGTTCGAAACTTATGAAGGAAAAGACGGCTTCCGCTGGCGCTTTCGTGCCACCAATAGCAATATCCTGGCAGACTCCAGTCAGGGCTATGCGTCCAAAGATAGCCGCGATAACGGCATAATATTGTGCCGCAAAGGCGAGCTCAAATACGAAGTGTTCGAATCTAAAGGTCAGTTTTACTGGCGCGCGACATCCAAAAACGGCAATATCATCGCTGATGGCAATGAAGGTTACAAAGCTAAAGCCAGCTGCCAGTCAGGCATGGAATCATTTCAAAAGCAGGCACCCGATGCGCCTGTTGTAGAGGTTTGAAGGAGCTATCGGAGCGCGCAGCACTGGCTGCGCCCCCCTTCGCAACAAAAGAGCGCCGCTAGTGCTGCGCGCTCCTTTTCTTGAGCCTACAACATCAACCCAATAGGCTCTTCAATCAAGGTCTTGAACGCGCCCAGCCACGCGGCACCAATGGCACCGTCTACGACACGGTGATCGCAGGTCAACGTCACGCTCATCACCGTCGCAATTGCCAACGCGCCATTTTTGACCACGGCGCGCGGCTCCCCTGCCCCAACCGACAAGATGCACCCTTGGGGTTCGTTGATGATGCTCATAAAGCTCTTAATGCCCATCATGCCGAGGTTGGAGATCGAGAATGTGCCGCCGCTATAGTCTTCCGGCATCAGTTTGCGGCTACGGGCTTTCTCGGCCAAACTCTTCATCTCGCCGGAAATAGCCGACAAGCCCTTGGTTTCGGCCATGCGGATCACGGGTGTGATCAAGCCGCCTTCAATCGCCACGGCAACGGCAATATCGGCGTGGTGATGGATCAACAGGCCATCAGGGGTATAGCTGGCATTGGCCGCGGGCACACGCTTGCAGGCAAGGGCCGCAGCTTTGATGATAAGGTCATTGACTGAAATCTTGGCACCTTGTGCCTCACCCACCACATTAAGTTGCTTGCGCAATTCTAACAGCTTGTCGATCTCAAGGTCGATGTTGAGCGGGAAATGGGGCACATCGCGGAAGCTCTCGGTCATACGTCGCGCAACTGTGCGGCGCATACCATCCAGCGGGATGACGTCGTAAGTGCCGTCTGCGTAGGGGTGTGGCGTTGGGGTTTTGGGCGCGTGGACCACGGGGGTTGGCGCTTTTACGGCGACGGACGCAGCGGGCGCTGCGCGGTCCAAGGGTGCTTTGCCCATGGCTGCTTCCACGTCGGCTTTGACGATGCGGCCTTGTGGGCCAGTGCCTGTGATGGTTGTTAGATCAAGGCCTGCTCCTTGCGCGATGCGCTTGGCAAGAGGTGAAGCGATGATGCGGGTGCTTGTGCTCCCCTGCGCAGCGGGGGAGCTGGCAGCGAAGCTGACTGAGGGGGTCTGTGTTACAACTGAGGGCGGTGTTGGCGGCGAGTCCCCCTCCGTCCGCTTCGCGTCCACCTCCCCTGCAGGCGGGGCGAGGACAGGTGCAGGTGCAACCACCTCCCCCGACTCGCCAATCCGCGCAATCACTGCATTCACCTTCACGCCAGCTGTCCCCGCAGGCACCAAAATCTCCAGCACAACGCCTTCGTCAACCGCTTCCACTTCCATCGTCGCTTTGTCAGTCTCAATCTCGCACATGACGTCGCCGGACTTCAAAGTGTCACCCACCTTGACGTGCCAAGTCGCCAGAACACCCTCTTCCATCGTGGGCGAGAGTGCGGGCATTGTGATGTCGATAGCCATTATTTATGCCCCTCAGCGATTACAAACGGCGCGGCAAGCCGCAACAATATCAGCGACATTTGGTAAAGACATCGCCTCTAGATTTGCCGCATAGGGCAAGGGCGTATCCTTTTGGTGCACGCGCGCAGGTGGCGCATCTAGCCAGTCGAACGCCTGATCGACCACAACAGCGATGATCTCCGCCCCGACACCCATGCGG
>JAYSRI010000363.1:0-3194 GCA_043721175.1 Alphaproteobacteria bacterium | reverse complement strand
AGAAATATGGCGATGAAGTCCGGGTGCTGGCGATGGGCAACAAGACTGGCGCCGAGAAAGCGAAATCATATTCAGTCGAACTCTGCGGCGGCACTCATGTTGAGCGCGTCGGCGATATTGGCGCGTTTGTGATCCTGTCCGAAGGCGCCGTTGCCGCTGGCGTCCGCCGTGTGGAGGCCGCCACGGGCCAAGCCGCGCTTGATCACCTCAAGGGCGAGGCCGCACTCGCACGTGCCGCCGCTGAACCGCTCAAAGCCCCCCTCGCCGACCTGCCCGCCCGTATTGAGGCGATGATCGCAGACCGCAAACGCCTTGAAAAAGAATTGGGCGAGGCCAAAAAGGCGCTGGCCTTGGGCGGCACTGGCGGTGGTGCAGCATCTGAAATCGTCGAGATTGGCGGCGTGCGCCTCGATGCCCGCATCCTCGACGGCATCGGCGCCAAGGATTTGCGCCCGATGGTCAATGAGGCGATCCAGCGCTTGGGCGACGGGGTTGTGGCTTATATCGCCATCGCCGATGGCAAGGCGGCGATTGCGGTGGCGTCATCTGTTTCATCGGTGTCTGCGGTTGATCTCGTCAAAGCCGCCGTGATCGCGATGGGCGGTCAAGGCGGCGGCGGTAAACCCGACTTCGCACAGGGTGGCGCGCCGAGTGGGGACGCTGCGGCGGCTGGGTTGGAGGCTGTGCGGCTGGGGATGGGGTCGTGATCGACCGCCCGCTGGAAACAACCTTGGGATTTGAAGAAGCAAGTTTTAGCATTGCTCAACAAGGATCTGGCCAAGCAATAGTTTTCTTGCACGCGGGCGTAGCCGATAAGCGCATGTACGAGAGTGCACATCGTGCGTACTCGAGCGACTGGCATACCATTTCGTACGATCGTCGCGGGTTTGGAAAAACAACTTCGCCTAACGTAAAATTCAGTCACATTGATGACCTTCTTGCGGTCCTTGAACATTTGGGCTTGGCAACAGCCCATTTGATTGGCTGTTCGCAGGGTGGAAAAATTGCTGTTAGCTTTGCGCTAGCGTTTCCTGAGCGTGTCCTCAGCTTGACTTTAATTGGGGCCGCTATTTCTGGCGCGCCACAACCGAATGGCTATCCTATTGAAGCCGCACGTCTCTTTGATCAAATTGAAGCTGCTGAAGAGACCGGTGATTTATCGTTGGTAAATCTACTTGAATGTCAACTATGGCTTGATGGCCCAACTTCAAAATCTCCTCGCGTCAACTCCGGTAAACGAGAATTGTTCCTCGACATGAATATGATAGCGCTCTTGCATGACGAGCTTTCATTAGGCGTGGAACCAAATGCTGCATGGCCGCAGCTATCAAATATTGGCATTCCAACGCTGTGTTTGTGCGGAGATCTGGACCTGCCTCATCTTGTTGAAAGAACCTGCGATATTGCCTCAGCAATTCCAAACAGCTTGATGTTTACGATTCCTCAAACCGCCCATTTGCCAACTTTCGAGAAAGACGACGCCTGCTTTGACATCATAGCGCCCTTTCTAAGTGACTGCCAGAATCGTAGGGTGCATCCTCTTTGATGCACCGTTTCGACGTTGATCACCCAAGCCTTGGCGCTTGGTCACGAATGGTGCATCTAAGAGCGATGCACCCTACATTTTTGCGCGCTTGGCTGAGCCTAAAGCGTTGACATGATGCGAATTAAATCCATGGAAAAGAAGACCTTGGACGCGCTTTGGTGCCGCCTGTGCTGCACGCAAAGCGCTGCTCTATTGTGAGAGTGTCTGATTTGGGTCGTCAAGGTGCGCTGCGCTTAAGAACCTTGACCACCCAAAACAGACTGCGCGCTGCCTCCAAGTTGGCAGTTTCGACGGCATGAGCGCGCCAGTTCAGGCGGGTCAAGACCCTTAATCGCAGCGTGTCTTGACGCGGCTGGGCTGGCAACTTCAGAATTAATGAACGGCTTCAAGGCAAGCAAAGCGACGCATTGAAGCGCTCCAAAGCGGCTTTCTTCGCGATGGTTAAAGTAAAGGTCCCCCCTCCGTCACTTCGTGACACCTCCCCCGCTTTGCGGGGCGAGGACAAAAGCCCTCACCTACCCCCGCATACGCCCCACATAGAGGGGCATGTTGAACGTTTGGCCCGGGGTGTTGCAGAGGCTGTGGGTACGCAAATCCGCTGAATTGCGCAGGAATTTGCCGCGCTGGCTGGTGGTTAGATTTGCCGCCATTCTCCCCGTGAATTCGTTGACCAGTGCAACGCTTTGGCTGACTTGCTGGGCGGTATAGACGAGGGTTTTGGCGCGTTCGATAATAAAATCTGGCCCAAACTCCTGTGTGAGGGCAGTGATTTGAGCGTCTTCATTCATGCCATTTCGCACCATGGTCGCCATGCGCGCATTCAGCGTGGCGATCTTTGCGTCACTCCCCGGCCCTACGACTTTGGCAGATATTGAAAGGCCGTTCGCCACAGGTGTGGGCACGCCAGCTTGTGCGATTGGCACGAGCCGCGTTGCAACGTCCGCGTTGATTGCGCGATAAGCGGCTTCTTGCCGGGGTGTCAAGGCTACGCCCATAAACGCATAGAGTGAACGATTGTTAACCGCCTCGCACTGGGCTGGGGTCGGGGCGGCTGTGGCATTGTCTGCTGCAGCGACAATCTGGGTTGACGCGGCGATCAGAACGCCCGCTAAACCTGCGGCGCGCGTTAGAAATCGGCTGGAGCTAAATACTGGCATTTTCGTGATCCTTATCGGGTCCCTCACCGAGCATTTACGCGCGATCTTCAGGAGTGGACCGCAGCACTTCCTTAAAATGCTGTCATGTTTTGGGGTGGCAATGCGCTCGCCGCCGTAGGGTGCGTTCCCCGTTTGGAATGCACCGTCTTTGGGCGTGTCTCCCAAGCGTGGTTTCGTGGCCGAACAATGGTGCATCCGAGGAGGGATGCACCCTACGATTCTGCGCTTGTCATCACCACCGCCAAGGCGCTTTGGAGCGGTTTTGCTGCCCATTGTGACCACGCAAAACCTTGTTTCGATTGTCCTTTGCCAGTTCAAGCGCACCTTCACGGCGTTAGGCAGGCATTGTCACAATTGGCTCGCGCTTGGTATACAGCATAGCTGTCACCAAAGTGCATCCAAGACCTGCTTTTGTCTTTGTTCGAAGATGCGCCATTGGAATGGCGCGGTCCATTTAAGCTGCGCCTGCTACCACCACCGCCGTCCCGACG
>JAYSRI010000362.1:0-8302 GCA_043721175.1 Alphaproteobacteria bacterium | reverse complement strand
TCCCATCGCCAGAATTTGGCCCGTTGGGGTTTGTCCGCGCTCTGGCGGGTTGTAAACCCGCGTTCCATTTGGTTTGTTTCGCCCGCAATTCAGTAGGGAGCTACCCCACTGCAATGGATCTATCCCACCCCCTCGTGCCATGGCCCATGCTAGCAACCATGAACCCGCTTGCCTCATTCACCATGCTGATCGCCACGGCGCAGAGCCTTGTAGCGGCTGTGACAACGCGGGATAATTTGCATTTGCGACCCCAATTTGCGCGCAATTCTGTGGCGGCACGTTTGAGAAGCGGGATGATTGTGTTGCGGGCATACCTGAGACGTTTGATCATTCTGATCGCTTTGGACATGGAATGGCACCTGGCTGATAAGCGCGGCGTGATGAAGCGCCCGCATGGCCGCAAGGCCAAATCATCTATGACAAAGTTCGCTCTACGAGGACTTGATGGTGATAAAGTCAGCCCTTGGCTGAATGGTGCTGAGCCTCAGTTCAAGGCTGTGATCAAGACTGACCACAGCCAACCTATACCGATCAACATGACCAAGCTCTATGCGCAGCTTGATTTTTTGTCCAAAATTGCAAGCAACCCAGCCGCCAAAGCAAAGCGCTTGGCCTTCCATCTGGCCCGCACCCGAGAAGGCATTATCTTGGCACCGGAAGGTCCAAAGCGCATTGCGGGGCGTTGGGGTACGCAAATTAGCGCCTTTTATAGCACCATGGCGCATACTATCATCACCAAAAGTCGCAATAGGCCACCGCCACTAACACCACTGCGCACCCATTGGCCAACCATCACTGCTCTATGATGGCGGCGCATATCCTCCATAATCAGCGCTTGCCCGACCAGCGCGATGCAATCGCGCGTTCCACTCATGAAAGGAACGCGAAGAAGGAAAGTTGGTTAGGGAGAGCGAGACAATGGCTGACTTCACACAACGTATCGCTTTCTCTATGACGGCACCCATGCAAACGCTAAACCTCGCTCCCTTCACTGCCCCCGCTCGCGGAACTGTTCAAGTCCCCGGCTCCAAGAGTATCAACAATCGTGCGCTACTTTTAGCGGCTCTTGCCGGGGGTACCTCGAGCCTCACAAGCGCACTGGATAGCGATGATACGCGGATTTTCGCCAGTTGCTTGCAAGCATTGGGCTTTGAGGTCGCTCATGACGCCGTGAAGGAAACATTTACGGTTACTGGCTGTGGCAGCAATCTACCAACGCCGCCAACTGATACTCCCGACCTTTTCGTCGGCAATGCGGGGACAGCAGCGCGCTTTTTGCTAGCGATGTGTGCGCTAGGTCGCGTTCCCGTTCGCTTTGATGGCGTTGAAGCCATGCGCAAAAGACCGATGGGCGACTTATTGGATTTGTTGGTTCATCAAGGGGCGCAGGTGAACTTTGAAGGTTCTCTTGGCTTCTTCCCGCTCATTTTGAACGCTAACGGCCAAAGTGGCGGCGAGATGGAGCTTGATCCCCGCAAGTCGAGCCAACAAGTCAGTGCTGCGTTGATGGTCGCGCCCTGTGCCCAAGCGGACACCATTTTGACGCTTACGGGCGAGATTGTGTCTGAACCCTACATCGCGATGACAATTGATATGATGGCGGATTGGGGGGTACAAGTTGAACGGCCCACAGCCAACATTCTGAAGGTTGCCGCCGGGCAGACGTATCAAGCTAAGGCCAGTTATGCAGTCGAGCCTGACGCATCCAGCGCCTCTTACTTTTTTGCCGCCGCTGCGGTCACAGGCGGGTGCGTCACGATCCCGAATTTATCGCGCCGATCCCTTCAGGGTGACGCTTTATTTGTCGATGCGTTGGCAGCTATGGGGGCAAATGTTGAAGATGACACGCGTGGCTTGACAGTGACTGGCCCCGCTCAACTCAACGGTATCACCATCGACATGAATGCGATCTCGGACACAGCGCCAACCCTTGCCGGCATCGCCGCAAATGCGTCCTCGCCCACTTTGATTACGGGCGTTGAGCATATGCGTTGGAAGGAAACCGACCGTGTGAGAGCCATGACAACTCAACTGCGCGCGATGGGAGCTGACATTGAAGAGCGTCAAGATGGGATGCTGATCAAGCCATCCAAACTGCACCGCGCGCAAGTCGCTACCTATGACGACCACCGCATGGCAATGTCGCTAGCTATTGCTGGCATTGCCAATATGGGCGTCGATATTGAAGACCCCGGCTGTACGTCAAAGACATTTCCGGCGTTTTTTGACGTTTTGGCAGGTCTACGCAGTAACTCTGGTGCCTAGAGCAGCTTAAGTTTTGACAGGGCGCTGCGAACGTGGCAAGCGCTGCGCCCTGAAACTTATGCCCCCAACACATGGCGTCACGCCGGCGGAGCCCCAAAAAGTGCCTAAAATTGATCTTGGCGAAAAACAATTGTGCCCATCATGTGGTGCAAAATTCTACGACCTACACAAGCGCCCTGCGCAATGTCCAAAGTGCGAGAACATCTTTGACCCAGAAGATGAAGCGGTGAAAGCTAAGCGTGCCAAGGCCCGCTTGACCGCATTTGATCCAAAACTGGCGGCTCAAGCCGAGGAAGATGATGAAGATGCGCCAGCAAAAGTCATCGATCCCGATGCTGACGAGGACGAAGTTGAAACCGAGGAAGTAACAGCCGAGCTAGACGCTTCCGCTGTGGATCAGGCTCCCCTTGAAATGGACGATGACGAAGATAGCGATCCGGTCAATCAAGGCACAGGTGGTGCCGATGTTCCTGAAGGATTCTCTGAGCAAGATCTTGACGAAGATGATCCAACTGCGGGTGACGACGAAGTGCCGTTCTTGGAAGATGATGAAGATCTGATCGATGATGATATCGGCGAGATACCTGTCGATGATGACGACATTGGTGATCCACGCTAGCAATTAGAAAGGGCGGCACTTAGTGTCGCCCTTCTTTTATATCAAAAATCAAAGAAGTTTAGCGAGCCATTGCCGCCGCGACCTTGGTCGAAATCTGGTTATACATCGAGTTCGTGTTGCCGCCGAGAGATTGAATCGCAGGGATCATCACCATAACCATTAAAGCGGCGATCAAGCCATATTCAATCGCAACAGCGCCACGCTCGCCTTTATTCGCAATTTTGATCATGACAATACACCCTGATTTCTGAGCTGGGATAATGTTTGTACCAGCGGTAAGTCGGCTGGCGGCATGGGGTAGTCGGATAGCGCATTGATCGGCACCCAAGCCAGTTTTTGACCTTCTTGTGCGATAGGCTCGCCACGCCACACATGCGTTCGCCACGCAGGCATAAGCAGGTGAAAGTCTTCATAGGCATGAGATGCAAAACCTGTTGGGATCAAATTGATCGCATCAACCTCAATCGCCAACTCTTCGCGCAATTCGCGCACAAGTGCCGCCTCTGGACGTTCGCCAGCCTCCATCTTGCCGCCCGGAAACTCCCAAAGGCCTGCGAGTGATTTGCCTTGCGGTCGTTGTGCCAAAAGCACGCGCCCCTCCCCGTCAAACAAGAACGCCGCTGCTACCAATAGAAGTCGCACGTTTTCTGTCATCGAAGTTTTATAGCGCAAAAATCTTAACAGCTCGCAACCACAGCCAGAAAAGTTTGAAACATTATGACCTGTAGTCGCCATTTATGCTGATGTATCCGTGCGTTAAGTCGCATGTCCAAACTATAGCGCGACCATTGCCAGCGCTAACATCAACGAAAATGTCGATATTTGTGCCTTTCATGTGGGCATCGATGACCCGCTCATCGTAAGCGATAGCGCCGCCATTTTTTGCCGTCCATACGCCGCCAAATTTAACCGCTAAGTGCCTCATTTCAATTGGTTCTTGTGCTTTACCAACAGCCATCACAACCCGCCCCCAATTGGCGTCTTCGCCAGCTATAGCCGTTTTCACTAATGGGGAATTGGCGATACTCATCGCGATTTTGTGGGCTGAGGCATCGCTTACGGCTCCTGCAACTTCGATTTGAATCAGCTTTTGCGCACCTTCCCCGTCGCGCACCACTTGCAAGGCCAAGTCATGCATCACGGCGTGAAGTGCCCGAGAGACCTCAGCGCAACGCCCGTCATCAAGGCTTTCAATGGGCGACGCTGGATTAGCACCGGTTGCAAACACCAGCAAAGTGTCTGACGTTGACGTGTCGCTATCAACAGTGATGGCATTAAATGTTGTTTTAACATGAGCTGAGACCAATGATTGAAGGACTTTTGAATCAATCGCGATGTCTGTGAAAATGAACACCAACATGGTTGCCATGTTGGGTGCAACCATACCCGATCCCTTGGCAATTCCGGCAATAGAGACGTCGCAACCATCCAGCTTGAAGGTCTGACCACTGCCTTTTGGAAAAGTATCAGTTGTTGAGAACGCGCGCGCTAGTTCTTCCCAATTGGGTACGTCCAATTGTGCAAAAGCATTCGGTAAGCCATTTGAAACCCGGTCGACAGGCAAAGGGACGCCAATAACGCCGGTGGCCGCAATAAAAACCTGATCTGAGCTGCAACCCGCCAACGCTGCAACAGCCCCAGCTGTCGCGGCATTTTTAGCCAACCCCGCTTCCCCCGTGAACGCGTTTGAATTCCCTGCGTTGACGACAAGCGCACGTGCGCTGCCAGCTTCTACCAATTGCGCGCACAATTCCACGTCGGCTGAGCGTGTGGTGCTTGTTGTGAACGCTCCTGCCACTGTTGCCGCATCGGGAAAATGGACAACCAAAAGATCATTTCGGTCGCCAGCATAAAGCCCTAAGCGGGTTGCCGACGCTAACATCCCGCCAATTGACGGCAATTGTGGGAACGACGCGGGAGCCAGTGGCGAAATCGGAAGGTCTTTCATCAAGACGACAATAAGGTGTTCACAACAACACGTCGAGATGTTTTCCTGTTTGACGACGGTAACGATACTAAGCCACATAGCGCGATGCGCCACGAAAAATCTGCTCGCCTCGTTGACCTTGCCCGCCATCTCGCTGCCTCGTCTTATGGGCTGACGCTTGATGAAATGGCCGAAAAACTTGAGGTCAAACGGCGCACGATTGAGCGAATGCGTGATCAATTGCTCATCATGTATCCCGAAATGGAAGAAATTGTCGATCCTCCAACGAAACGTTGGCGTTTGCCAAAAGGGTTGGATAGCTTTGCACTAGCACCGACTTCTGAAGAGATGGCAGCATTAACGACCGCGCAAAAAGTGCTTGAGCACGCAAATCCTCAGGCGGCCGGATCCTTGGCCAGTCTTGAAACAAAACTGCTTTCCAGTCTCAAATCAAACGTCAAGCGGCGCATGGCAACCGACATAGAAGCCTTGATGCAGGCCGAAGCTATTGCTGTTCAACCCGGCGCCCGCGCCAATGTTGACAAAAACACGCTTTCCATTTTGCGCGATGCCATGCTGCGATTAAAGCAAGTGGTGTTTCATTATAGCGGCGGATCGGGTGCCCCGCGCGCACGAACCGTCATCCCCTATGGCATTTTGTTTGGTGGTGAGGCCTATTTGATTGCACGTGAGGCTGACAAAAGTGAGGCCGTGGCGCCGCGCATGTGGCGTATCGACCGACTATCGCGCTTGGCCATGCTAGTCGATATTGGTGGCGCCCCCGAAGGCTTTGACTTACAAGGCTATTCGCAACAATCGTTTGGTGTATTCCAATCTGAAACTGTCGATGTCGTGCTCAAGATCATGCCCGAATTTGTCGAAGAGGCTAAAAGGTGGGTTTTTCATCCAAGTCAAATTTTGTTGCCCAATAATGATGGCGGCCTTGAGATTAAATTGCATGGCGGTGGACTAAACGAACTAGCTTGGAGTTTGTTTCGTTGGGGCGGAAAACTTCAAATCGTGAGCCCTCCAGCGCTCGAAGAAGCCATGGAAAACGCGCTGAATTTGGCACGCAACATGGTACAGCGCTGAGCAATTGTGTCTGGTGCAATTCATTGCGCATTGCTTTACAAGTCGCTGATGCGCCCTGCCCCCTACATCAGTCCCGTTCGCGTCTCTGTCGAAAAACGCGGAAACGGCGTTTTGATCCTGTCTAACCCCCATTCTTTGCAGCCAGCATTTCCAAATGTTGTTGCCCCTTTGGAGTACTGGGCAAACAAGACACCGAATCGCCTTTGGCTTGCGGGCCATGAAGATGGTTCTTGGCGGCATCTATCTTATCAGCAAGGCTGGCGCTTGGTTCGCTCGCTCGCTTGTAGGCTCTATTCGCGGTTTGAACGGGGAACAACTATTGCCATAGCGTCGGGCAACTCAATCAGCCACGCATTATTAACCTATGCAGCGCCACTAGCAGGCCTTGCGGTTGCGCCGATCACCACAGCCTATGCGACTAAGGCCCGTGATCCACGGCGCTTACATGAGGCACTGACAACTGTTCGTGCCTCAGCGGTGTTTATGGAAGGCCTTGAATATACGCGCGCCGCGGCTTGGGCTGAGCAAATCGGCGTTAAAACCATCAGCCCTGGCGATGGCTTTGGAACACGCGGCGAAATTTCGCTAGACGAATTGTTTGGTGATTATGAAAATGCGCCGCGACACAACAACTTGGATCCAAGTGATGCTTGCAAATATTTGCTGACATCTGGCTCCACGGGGGCGCCAAAGGCAGTGATTGTTTCACACGCAAATTTGGCCATCAATGCGGCGCAAATTCGCTCAACCTTTGATCCCGAAGCCGAACAAGAAATTTGGCCCGATGGTATCGTAATGGCTAATCACCTACCTTGGGGCCATTCGCTGGGTGGAAACGCTGTGTTGCACATGTTGCTGCACGCTGGAGGCAGCCTCTGGATTGATCCCGGCACCCCCACGACTGAAGGCTTGGCCGCGACTATCTCGACGATCAAGCATGTGAAGCCCAATTATCATCTGACTGTTCCTTTGGGCTGGACTCTCTTGACGCCTGCTCTGGAACAGGACGAGGCACTCGCGCAGGCGTTGTTTGCCAATTTACGGATCATGCAATATGGCGGCGCGGCGCTGACACAGGACATTTATGCGCGGCTGCAACAGGTTGCGCGCGCTATCACCGGTGACGAAATAACTCTGGCTGCAGGTTATGGTGCGACAGAAACCGCGCCCACAGTTTGCAATGTTCATTGGCCTAACGACATCATGGGGCTGGTCGGCCTGCCAGTACCTGGCCTTGAACTCAAACTTGTACCAAATGGTGCAAAATTGGAAGCACGTGTCAAAGGGCCCGGCATCACGTCAGGGTATGTCGGTCAAGTTGAAAAAACAGTACAAGCATATGATAGTGAAGGGTTTTACTGTCTTGGTGACGCTTTACGATTCGTTGATCCCAATGCGCCAGAGAAAGGTTTAGCCTTTGATGGTCGGCTATCAGAAGAATTTAAGTTGCTAAGCGGTTCATTTGTACCCGCTGGCATCGTTCGACCGGCTCTTGTGCAAGCCTCAAGCGGCCTTTTCACCGATGCAATCATCTGCGGCGAGGGCCAAGCCGAGCTGTCAGCTCTGGTATTTATGAACGTTGCCAAAGCAGCCGCTCTCGCAAATTTGCCCGATGCTGACCTAATTGGCCTCACGTGGCATGCCAAAGTAAGGGATACGGCCCAAGATATTTTGGTCAAAGCGGGCACGGGCCAACCCACAACAAGGCGCGTTGCTAGCATCATTCTCCTTGCTACTCTCCCAAGCCTCGAAGATGGTGAAATCACCGACAAAGGCTATCTCAACCAAGCCGCATGCCGCTCCGCGCGCGCAGCGGATGTGGCAGCGCTTTACGGCCAAGATGATTTGCGCATCATAAAACTACCAGAATCCCAATCCCAGAATTGATCATGATAACAGATGCCTAAACCTGCTAACTACCCTCAATCTAAAACTAAAAAACCCGTAGTGATGCGGGCTTGGCAACGCATGTTGTCCGGGCGGCGATTGGATTTGTTGGACCCCTCGCCACTTGATATTGAAATCGAAGATATCGCTCATGGACTTGCGCGAGTTGCTCGTTGGAATGGTCAAACTGTCGGTGATCACGCTTTTAGTGTTGCCCAGCACAGTTTGATTGTCGAAGAAATTGCCGCTTATATCCAGCCAGAACTCAGCCCCCAAGAACGGTTGATGGCGCTCCTTCATGACGGGTCTGAATATGTGATTGGCGACATGATCAGTCCGTTTAAGAACGCGCTGGGCGTTGATTATCGCACGTTTGAAGATAGGCTGGAGCGCGCGATCCACATTCGCTTTGGCTTGGTTCCAAAAACGCCGCCGCTGCTCAAGAAATTGATCAAACGCGCCGATCTTGCTTGCGCCTTTTTCGAGGCGACACAATTGGCGGGTTTTGAAAA
>JAYSRI010000361.1:0-8361 GCA_043721175.1 Alphaproteobacteria bacterium | reverse complement strand
GCTCTGCACCGCCGTTAAGGTTGGGCTTGGGAATGGCCTGTGGTTCAAAACGCACAAACGTCAATGCCACGCGTTTGGTCGCGTCGCCGCGCAGCGTGCCTTGAGCTGGTGCGCCTTGAGCAACCCGAAAAACGTCTTCCTCATCAATTTGAACGCGAACATGCATCGGATCAACTGCACCCATCGAAACCAACGGCTCAGACAATGGGCCCGCGCTAGCAAACTCACCCAAACGTGCGTTCAGGCGTAAAATTTGCCCTGCAATGGGAGCGCGAACAATCAGGCGGTCCAAATCTGTCGCAATAACACGCGCTTGTGCACCGGCTTGGGCAGAGCCGGCCTTGGCGGCAACTGCATTCTGTTGTCCCTCGACTATCGTCGCGCGTGCCGAAAGCGCAGATGATCGTGCCGAAGCTATGCGGGCGTTTGCGTCAGCCACACCGCCTTGCGCCACTGACACACCGCCCTTAGCTTCTTGTAGCGCGGCGCGGGCTTGATCATAGGACGCCTTAGCGCGTTCCATGGCAAAGCGTGCGCGATCTCGCTCATCGGTAGAGATTGCGCGCGGATCAGATATATTCTGAAATAATCCCAGCCTTGCTTGTGCGTCAGCAAACGCCAGTCGCGCAACTTCACTCGCCGCTTCGCTATTGCCCAACCGGCCTTGCGCTTGTTGGAGACTACCTAGAGCGGTTTGCATGGCAGCTTGCGCTTGACTGATGCCTGCATTGGCGGTTGCGGCATTGGCTTGAAGTGACGGGATGCGGCTAACGCTTGCCGCGCTGTTGGCTTGTGCTTGGCGGGCGCTAGCCAATTGGGCTTCAAGGTTGGCGTTGAGGGCGCGGCCATCGAGCCTGAAAAGGGGTGCACCGGCCGCGACGAGATCGCCGGGGCGGACAAAAACTTCACGCACAACGCCGGGCAATTCTGACGCAACCGCGATTGTTTCGCTGGAAGGCTCAACCACCCCAAGCGCGGCAACTATGGAGGTTCCGTTGTCCGGGGCAGTCGCAGGGGTGGCTGGCAAAACCGCATCTGCTTCCTGTTCTTTTGGCGAAAGTGTGGATACGGCAAAGCCAATCAGTCCGATGGCTATCAAAGGCAATGCGACGCGGCCCAAAAGTTGTAACGATAGTTTCATGGCTGGTGCGCCTCATTTGTGTCAAGAACTGGGGAATTGGGTGGTGAAGCCGTATGACTTTGAGTGGCCGGACCTTTGAGACCGTCATCAATAATGCGACCGTCCTCCATCGAGATGATGCGGTCTGCAAATGAGAAAATGCGGTCGTCATGTGTCACAACCAAGACAGCCCGCTTGGTGTCCTTGGCGGCTTCCTCTAATAGCGCCATGACAGCTTGACCAGCCTCTGCATCAAGGGCGGCGGTGGGCTCGTCACACACCACAAGTGCCGGTTCGTGAACCAAAGCGCGCGCGATAGCTACGCGCTGTTGCTGACCACCTGACAATTGGCGCGGCATTTTGTTTTTATGCGCGCCTAGACCCAAATGTTCCAACAAAAGACCGGCCCTAGACGTTGCATCTTCCCAAGGAACGCCGTCAGCAATCAATGCGATCGCCGCGTTCTCAGCCGCCGTCAGTGTTTGGATCAAATTATATTGCTGGAAAATAAAGCCGATGTTGCGCCGCCGGAAGCGCACCAAGTCATTGTTAGATAATGTATCGAGGCGTTTTCCCAAAACTGTAACAGTGCCTGAAGTGGCCGATAATGTTCCTGACAAAATCGACAAGACTGTGGTTTTCCCGCATCCAGATGGCCCGACAAGCATCGTGAGCTTGCCGTAATCAAGGCTAGTGGAAACGCCGTGCAACACCCGCACAGTCTCGCCACCGCTCGGAAACTCTTTGATGACATCATCAATTGTTGCAACAAAATTGGGCTGCTGTGTCATGATGCCTAACCCCTGAACACAACGGCTGGGTCCATGCGCAAAACCCGCTGCACACTCAATAATGCTGAGCCTATAACGATTACAAATACCGCGATACCAACGCCGCCGAAAATCTCGCCCAGCGCCCTAAACCCACTCAAGCCCGGCGTTTCTCTTCCAAAATACAAGAAGGCTGCCGTGCCGCCAATGCCGATGCCATAGCCGATAAAGCCAACAAGCAAGGCTTGGCTCAGGACCATTACCAGGATTTGCTGATTGGTAACGCCTATTGCTTTCAGCGCGCCAAAATTCTTCTGATTCTCGGCAATAAACATCGCCAATGTAAGAGCCGTAATGATAATCGCAACTACAACACCCAAACCAATGGCCGCACCAAACGAGATTGGTATGCCAGTGTTCTCGACAATGAAGTCAACACCCGCCTGCGCAAAATCAGCGCGCGTTTGCGCTCTTAGACCTGTGGCCTCTTCGATCCGCTTGATCAATTGGGCTTGATCAACACCCTGTTTTGCACCGACCAACACAAAAGATAATTTGTTCCTTTGAGGCGGTGTAATCGCAATGGCGTCAGTATATTTCATGAAGATCGTCGGCAAACCGCCAAAGCTGTTGAGCGCTTGAGTTGTGCCGCGTATGGCAATCCGGTTGTCATTAATCTCGACAACTTCGCCAATCGGCGGACGACCATCGGCCCAAACCAAGTAGGCCGTCTTTTCGTCTATCACAGCAGCATTTCGTCCACGTATCGCCGTCATGGCTTGAGGTAGGTTTACATTTGGCAGGCCGATCATGGACTGATTATCGACGCCAATCAGTGTCACTGCGGCAATGTCGCCTTGGGTCGTCTTGAGAGTGGCAGTTGTGCGAAAGTAAGGAACCGCCCAAGCCACCCCTTCGACAGAGCGAACCCGGTACAGCGCACGGTCGGAAAGCGGCTCGCCCTGGTCGATTTGCTTAACACGCGAATCCATCACCCAAATCTGCGCCTGTCGCACGTCCAGCACCGGATTTGCGCCCCATGTGAGCAGACCAACAAAGATCGACATTTGCTGGCTCATAAGGAGCGTCGAGAAACCGATGCCAAAAACCAGACCAAAATACTTCACCGGATCGCCCATGAGCATTTTCATCGCAACACCAATCATCCCCAGCATTGAACGCATGAAAACCCCTTAGCGACCTCTTGGCCGGACGATTGCTTGTTTGACGGTCGGTGTTGGCGTAGCCCGCGACTAGTCAGTCATAAACTAAACTGATACGTTCACTTGATGTTATTACTAAACTTATGAGTTCAGTATGTCAACGGCCAGTGTTAGGACTACGCATCTGTCGACCGACCAGACCAAGCAAAAAATAGTACGCATGGGTCGTCGGGTCGATCCGTCGAAAGATGTGGCAATTTTAGCTGCTGCGCGTGCCGCTTTTCTAGAGCAACCCTATGACCGCGTGAGTGTAGATGCCATTGCTGCGCGAGCGGGCGTTTCTAAGGTCACTATCTATTCTAAGTATCAGTCAAAGGATGCTTTGTTTGTTGCGGCCATTAACGAAGGTACCTCTGCAATTTATACCAAAGCCAAGTCCGACGCTCAATCAGGCAAAATGTTGGATACGGCACTGATCCAGCTTGGTGTGGACTTCATGAGCATGATCCTCGACCCTGAGATGACGTCACTGCACGGCGTGATGATACAGGTGGCCCAACAAAAGCCTGAAATCACCGAGCAATATTATCAAGTTGTTGTCGAATCCGCCATCGCGACCTTGGCGGAAACATTAGACATTGCCGTCGGGCGCGGTACGTTGGAATGCGCTGACACGCGGCGCGGCGCTATTCAGTTTATCGCGATGATTCAAGGGGTATTTCGCTACCAGCATGAACTTGGTGTCGCCGCGGCCCTTAATCTTGAGGAACTGCACGAATATGTTAGCGCCTGTGTCACAATTTTCTTGCGCGGCCACAACTGGCTTCAGCCAGACTGACTTATACCCCGCCGCTCATAAAATGCCCCGAGCCGACCAACTCATACCAACGGCCCTTTGAAATGACCGACTACTGTTTGCTAATCTTGGAGCGCGACTTACCAAAGTCGCTCTTTAACTGATCGCCAACCAATGCTGAAAGATGTCGACGTTCGCAAAGCGATTTTGGTCAGTCGCGGTCCGCGACCATCCAATACTTAATCGCTGTGTCAATTCACTGGGCCATTGGTGTCAGCTGTCGGTGCAGGCGGAGAGACGCCGGGCTATCGCGCTTGGCTTCATCAATGTTGGGCACGGGGCGACTGTTGCTATGCGTAACACAACAAGCCATCGGTTATTTCAAACGGCTGCCAGTATTTGGCGTGCGAAACTCTAGAAGTTTGCGCTTTTGAGAGCCGCGCCGTCGATACGCAAATTAGCTCCCGTAATGTAGCTAGCCAGAGGCGAACACAAGAACACGACAGGGTCTGCGACTTCGGCGGGCGTGGCATGTCGACCTAACGCTGGTAACCGGGCGGCTGATGCAAACAATTGTGGCGCGCCTTTGTGGACTTGATCCCAGAAACCACCGTCAAACATAACGGGACCCGGGGATACCGCGTTGACGCGCACACCGGCAGCACCGTGTTTTGCTGCCAATTGTCCGGTCAGCGAAATCACGCCGGCCTTCATTGCGCCGTAAGCATCTTCCCCGGGTGGCAATTGGGTAAGGCCCGATGCAATTGATGCAATGAACACCAATGACGGGTCGCGACCTTGTTTGAGGTGGGGAATAGCGGCGTTCGCGATCCTGACATGCTGGAGTAGATCAACTTCAAAGCTCTCCCGCCATGCCTCTTCACCAGTCTTGGTTGGTCTGGTTGAGACATTGCTGACCACAATATCAAGACCACCAAGGTCACTGACGGCTGATTGAAACCAACTTCCAAACGCTTCTGTGTCGCGCACATCCAACGCCTGTCCAAAAGCGCGAATGCCCTTGCTGGCGAGTGCTGCTTGGCAGGCATCCACACCGTCTTGGGACCGTGCGCAGAATGCGATGTCGCAGCCTTCCTCGGCCAATCGCTCGGCAATGGCGCGGCCAATACCGCGTGTCGCACCCGTTACAATCGCCCGCTTGCCCCTGAGATTTAAGTCCATAGTCTTGATCCTTCAATGCGCTAACGCGCCACCATGCCGCCATCGATTGGCAGCGCAACACCGGTTACATAAGACGCCGCGTCACTGCACAGCCAGGCCACAGCGGCGGCGATTTCACCGGGCTCCCCATATCGGTTCATGGGTGAGCTGGCTGCAAATACCGCACGAATTGATTCTGGATCGTCAGGCGCCAGTTCGCGCTCCAGCCGAAACATCATCTCGGTTGCGGTAGGCGACGGACAGACACAATTGACGCGTATATTAAACGGCGCAAGCTCAACGGCCGCTGACTTTGTGAGGCCAATAACGGCGTGTTTGCTGGCAGTATAAGCGTGAATATTGCGACCACCTGTAAAGCCAACGATGGACGATGTATTGACGATGGCACCTTTCCCGCGCTCCTTCATGACCTGCCCAACGTGCTGTATCCCCAAGAAAACACCCCGCACATTGACTGCCATAACGCGGTCAAACTCGGCTTCGGGGTAAGTGAGGATAGACGATCGTGGTCCGGAAATCCCGGCATTGTTAAAAAGTGCATCAATGCCACCAAACTGTACTTTGGCTAAATCTGTGCCGCGTTGCCAATCTTGAGAACTGGCGACATCGCCGATACACTGTATAATTGCCTGACCTGCACGCTCCACCGCCAGTTTTTCAAGGCCGGGTGCATCGGTGTCAAAAGCCAGAACCTTTGCTCCTGATGCCAGAAACAAATCCACCGCAGCTAAACCAATTCCGCTCGCAGCTCCTGTGACAAAAACCACACGGTCGATCAGGCTAGGGGATGGGCTAAGGCTTGTTTTTGTCACTCACATCTTCTTTGCACTTTGTTATTATACAAACCGTCGATAAAGGATGCCAATATTAAGTCAAGCAATTATCAGTCGGCCACTCAGCTTTCCCATAAGAAACTGCGAACAATCGAAACACAGCCATCAAGATTTTCGCGAAAGGCGCAATGGCCACCGTCTTTGATCATCTTGATGTGCAAATCAGGGACAATATCGGACAATCCGTGCAGTGAACTCGGCGCGAACAATGTGTCGGCCTCGCCCCAAACCAATAACGTTGGCGCGACGACCTTAATAGGCACCTCCCGCTCGGTATTATTGCTACCGCTATAGTCAAAACCAGCGGCCCGATACCAGTTCAACATGGCTTGCCACGCGCCTTCTGGTTGCCAAGCATTCAATATGGCCCATTTGTCAGCGTCGTTAAGCCAACCATTGGTTTCGTCCTTCGCAAAGAAGCCAGACCATAGGCTCTCTGGGTTTTGAAACATGGGTGCTAAATGAGAATCCTTTTGAGCAAATTGAGCAGCATAAAATGATGCAGCGCGTTGTCCGGCGTCTATGTCGAGGGCATTCTGCAAACAAGAAGGATGGGGTGCATTGAAAACCACCATTCGTCGCAGTAAGTCCGGGTAACGGCTCGCAAAATGCCAGGCCACCAAACCACCCCAATCGTGGGCAACAATGTGGACACGGATCAGACCTAGCGCGCTAATAAGCCCCGCAACATCGTCCGCTAAGGTATCGATTTGATAGGCTTCTATACCAATTGGGCGGGACGAAAGATTGTTGCCACGTTGATCAGGTGCAAGGCAATGAAACTGGCTCCCCAGTTGGCGCATCATCGGTGCAAAGGCTCGCCAATGTTCAGGAAAACCGTGCAGAAAAATAATGGGAGGCCCAACCCCAGTTTCAGCAATATGAAGAACTATGTTGTTGGCAACAACATAACTTAACTGAAACTCACAGGCGGCTGAAGGTGAGCTCATGTGCAATTATTGTAATGAAAGTCAATAAAAGCAAGTCGTGATATTCACAAGCCACTTCAAGTTGGTTATTGTAAAAGCTCATTTGTAAATTTAATAAGGCTCCCCGTTGACCAATCCCGCTAAACCACGCCGAACCCGCCTTGCGCCTCAAGAAAGAAGCCAGTTGATACTGGACGTTGCCGCGCAAATTGTCATTGCCGAGGGCGTTAGCGGGGTCAATATGGACCGCATTGGGCGCGACGCAGGTATTAGTAAAGCATTGGTTTATAATTATTTTCCTAATCGGAACGACCTTTTGCGTGTTTTGCTTTTGCGGGAAGTCCGCTTGTATAATGACCAACAGCGGGCCGCCGCCGAGGCCACCCGTGATATTGATGCTCTCATTCGTGTGACAACGCGCACATATTTAGACCACATCGCTGACAAAGGCGTCCTCATTGAACGCTTGATGAGCGAGCCCACAATCGCGCAAGGCATGGGCGAGATGGAGCGCGCAGGACGGGCTCAAACTGTTGAGTATCTCGCGGCAAGATTGAGTGAAGGCCAGTCTATGCCCAAAGAGATAGCACGCATGATGATTGAGCTTGGCCTGGGTTTAACCGGGGCTGGTGGTTCCTATTTGGATCGCACGGGATGCGATATCGATTTGCTGGAAGATATGCTCGTCACCATGATCAAAGCCAATCTGGCAGCTGTGGAGCGAAATTATACGACTTGGCGCAATGTTGCCAAAGCGGGACCTACAACTGGATAAGCGGCGTAGGCATCGCTTTTGCCTCGCGTCGCGCAATCGCATTCGCTAGGCGGTCATGCCGCTGTGCTGTCAACCGGTAACGCAACATGATGAGAATACCGGGGATCAAGAGCAAAGCCGGTCCTAAGCCATAAAGCATTTTCATATGTGCGATGGCTTCGCCACTATTGCTACCCGCCGCTTTATAGCCAATCGCGCCCAGCAGAATTAAAGACAGCCCCTGACCGATTGCTTGCCCGAATTTGTTTGTCATGGTGACAAAGGCAAAAAACAAACCTTGCCGACGCGCGCCACTGCGAGCGGTGTCCACATCCACCGCATCGGCGACTAAAGCTGCGGGGAGAAGTTCAAGCGCGCCAAAACAAAAGCCTTTTGCCATAAAAATTGCGGTAAAAAGCTCGACCTGGCCAAATTGTAAAAAGAAAACCGCCGTGTTGGTCGCTACAACAATTCCAAATGCCAAAGCCAACGCTTTATGCTTTCCAATCCGCTTGGCAATCCATCCCCAAAATGGCACCGCTATGAGGCCTGTGATGAAATAGAACACGTAAATCAAGCCGATATTGGGTACACCAATGGCATCGCGTGCGAAAAATAAGGTGATGGTGATCCGAAATGTTTCGGCGACATATCCCAGAAATAATGCCAAAACGATGGACTTAAACGGGCCATTTCTAGCGACGATTTTAAGACCGTCTATGAATCCGATCCGTTTTTCATTCAAAGGTGGTTGCGGTTCTGGCACAAAAAAGAAGACGATGGCTCCACAAACTGGCAATAATACTAACATCAA
>JAYSRI010000360.1:0-3223 GCA_043721175.1 Alphaproteobacteria bacterium | reverse complement strand
TAATGCGCACCACGTCACGGCGCACCACGGATTTGGAGCCCCGCTTGCGCGCCTCGGCTGGGTCTTCGGTCTGGTCGCAGATCGCGACTTTGAAGCCTTTTCGCACCAGCTTCGCCAGATAACCTTCAGCCGAATGGGCAGGCACGCCCGCCATGGCAATATCTTCACCCAGATGTTGGCCCCGTTTGGTGAGTGCAATGTCAAGCGCCGCCGACGCTGCCTTGGCGTCATCGAAAAACAACTCATAAAAATCGCCCATACGGAAAAACAACAGCGCATCAGGGTGCGCCTGTTTGGCAGCAAGATATTGCGCCATTACGGGAGTTGGGCCAGCGGCGGCAGCTTGGGTTGTCATGACAGTGGTCTAGCTGTGGATTCTGCCCTTGGCAAAGCAGTAAAGCGAATGATGGCAGGACAAGTGCGTTGATCATCGTCGCGGCTAGGTCTAGCATTGTTGATCAATTTGTCATCGGGATTCAAAAAATACTCATGAGCAGCGAGCGCAAGACTTTCACAGATCAAGAAGCCCTTGATTTTCATGCCTTCCCGACGCCGGGTAAAATTTCAGTCACCCCGTCAAAGCCCATGGCAACGCAGCGCGACTTGTCGCTCGCCTATTCCCCCGGCGTTGCCGTGCCCGTTTTGGCCATCGCGAAAGACCCTGACAGCGTTTATGACTATACCGCCAAAGGCAATTTGGTCGCTGTCATCTCAAACGGCACCGCGATTCTGGGCCTCGGCAATCTGGGGCCACTGGCCTCAAAGCCCGTGATGGAAGGCAAAAGCGTTTTGTTCAAGCGTTTTGCCGACATTGATTCGATTGATATCGAAATCGATTCAATGGACGCTGACGAAATAATCTCGACCGTGCGCAACATTGCCTGCACGTTCGGTGGCATCAATCTTGAGGATATCAAAAGCCCTGAGTGCTTCATCATCGAAAGCCGCCTTAAAGAATTGTGCGACATTCCAGTGTTTCATGATGACCAACACGGGACTGCCATCATTGCAGCGGCTGGACTGATCAATGCGTGCGAGATCACCGGACGCGACTTTAAGGACCTGAAAGTCGTGGTTTCAGGTGCAGGTGCCGCCGGTCTCTCGTGCATCAATCTGATCAAGAGCATGGGTGTGCCCAACGAGAATGTTATCGTCTGTGACCGCGAAGGCGTGGTTTACCGTGGCAGGCCGTCGGGCATGGATCAGTTCAAATCCGCTCACGCTATCGAGACGCCACTGCGGACGCTGGAAGAAGCCATGGTGGGAGCCGACTGCTTTTTGGGTCTTTCAGCCAAAGGTGCCGTGTCCAAAGCCATGGTTGCCAGCATGGCGGCAAACCCGATTATCTTTGCTATGGCTAACCCTGATCCTGAAATCCGCCCCGAGGAAATTATGGAAGTGCGCGATGATGCCATTATCGCCACAGGCCGCTCGGATTACGTTAACCAAGTCAATAACGTATTGGGGTTTCCCTATATTTTCCGCGGTGCACTTGATGTCCGCGCCCGGACCATCAATGAAGAAATGAAGCTCGCCGCAGCCCAAGCGCTGGCGCAATTGGCGCGCGAAGATGTGCCCGATGAGGTCATGGCTGCTTATCATGGCCGTCAGCTCAAGTTTGGCCGCGACTACATTATTCCAACCCCTTTTGACCCACGTTTGATCTCGGCAATCCCACCCGCTGTTGCCCAAGCCGCCATGGATACGGGCGTGGCGCGCAAGCCGATTGAAGATATGAGCGCTTATCGTGACCGCCTCGCCCAGCGCTTGGACCCAACAGCGTCGCTGCTACAAAGCCTGCAAGAAACCGTGCGTGCCAATCCAAAAACCATCGTGTTTGCCGAAGGCGAAGACCCGGCGGTTATCAGAGCCGCCCATCAGTTTGAACAATTGGAAATGGGCAAAGCCATTCTGATCGGGCGTGAAGACATGATCAAGCGCAACAAAAGCCTTGTCGGCGTGCCAGAAGATTCAGGCATGACCATCTTTAATGCGCGGGTGTCTGAGAAAAATGTCGATTACACCGATTATCTCTACAAGCGCCTGCAACGCCAAGGCTATTTGTATCGCGATTGCCAACGCCTGATCAATCAGGACCGCAACGTCTTTGCGGCAACCATGGTTGCTATGGGTGACGCTGACGGCGTGGTCACGGGCACCACGCGCACCACTGACCAGGCATTGCGCGAAGTTATGATGTCGATTGACCCCGCCCCACGCTCCAAGCCCATCGGCATGTCTGTTTTGATCGCCAAAGGCCGCACCTTGTTTGTGGCCGACACCAGCGTCACCGAAATGCCCAACGCCGAGGATTTGGCGCGCATTGCCATCCAAGCGGCAGGTGCGGCCAAGCGCTTGGGCTTTACGCCGCGTGTGGCGTTTGTGGCCTTTTCGACCTTTGGGCGCCCGATGGGTGAGCGATCCGAAAAGTGCCGCGAGGCTGTCGCCATCCTAGACCGGATGGAAGAGATAGACTTTGAATATGAAGGCGAGATGTCGGTTGATGTCGCATTGAGCCCGGATTCCCAGCGCCTATATCCGTTCTCGCGCTTGTCAGCGCCTGCCAATGTGCTGGTCATGCCTGCCATTCACTCAGCCCGCATTTCCACTGAACTGGTTGAAGTCTTGGGTGGTGCGACAGTGTTGGGGCCAATGATTGTTGGCCTCAAGAAGTCTGTGCAGATTTGCGCTTTGTCAGCGCCAGTCTCCGAGATTGTGACACTGGCAACTTTGGCGGCCTATGATGTTAATCCGACACGGTGAGGTGCGGGGAAGCAACCCTAAATGGACCTTCGCGCAGTTCATATCGGTTGGGTCACTCGAGAGGCGCGATTTGCGGATTAAGCGAGCGCGCGCAAAACCGCGTCAGGCTCCTTATCGATAACCCGCAAATAGCGCTGTGCAGGTCGCTCGGGGGTACGGCGCTTTTGCTCCCAATCGCGCACCGTTGCAACCGAAAAGCCGAATTTGGCAGCAAACTCTGTTTGAGTTAGTGCCATACGTTTACGCAGAGCAGCCACGTCTACAGGTTCGACGACGCGCAGTCCTTCGACTTGCTCGCCTTCAAAATAGGCAAGAGCTTCCTTAGTGCCTACCAGTGCACGGGCTCCGATTGAGGGACGCTTCATTGAATGGACCTCTTCTTTTTGGCTGCTTTTTTGATGGCGCCTAGGTCGTCAGCCATGAGTTTTAACTCAGATTTCGACAGGTTTGCTTTCTCATT
>JAYSRI010000359.1:0-3234 GCA_043721175.1 Alphaproteobacteria bacterium | reverse complement strand
GGCGAAAATTGGCTGCTATCCTTGGGCACCAGCGGGCGAAACAGCCTACCGCTTTGTAACATGTTGGCAGACGAGCGAGGCTGACATTGGCGAAGTCGCAAAAGCACTGGCTGATACTGATGCTCTCACACGCAGCTAACGATGACCCACCCTGCCCGCGGTGCCGACGTTATAAACTTTGGGGAAATGGTGGGCGCTGAGGGGCTCGAACCCCCGACCCTCTCGGTGTAAACGAGATGCTCTTCCAGCTGAGCTAAGCGCCCCATGACGCTCTTGAAGCGCGTCGCGAAACTTTTCGCAAGTGTTTGTCGCAGATTTGCTGCCAAGAGCTCACCTATAGGCGCAAACGAACCCGTTCACGCTCCGGCAATGCAGGCTGGTTTATGGAGAGGCATCAAATTTGCACGCCACGGCCAAACACTGGTCTTGGAGCATCAGGATGAAACGAATGATCTCGATTTGTAAGCGGTTCGGCATTGCCTGCGCGTTAGGCACCATATTGGTTGGCGGTGGCGTTGGCGTCGCTGTTGCGCAAGGCTGGTGGCAAATGAACGGGCAACAAAATGCTCGCGCTGTGCCTGTGCAAAATCAAGCCTACTTCCCGGTCAACCGGTGCATCAATGTGGGCGGCGCACTTGAAGCACCACGCGAAGGTGACTGGTTTAATTACAAAATCCGCGAACGTGACATGGCGACAATTGCCCGCGCCGGCTTTGATACCGTGCGTATCCCGATCAAGTGGTCGGCGCACGCTTTGCCAAATGCGCCCTACACAATCGAGCCAGCTTTCTTTGCCCGTATCGACCAAGTTATGACGTGGGCGCTGCAATCAAACCTCAATGTCATCATTAATGTGCATCATTATGACGAGCTTTATGCTGACCCAGATCGGCACGAACCCCGCCTTGACGCTTTGTGGGCACAGATTGCAGCGCGCTATCGCACCGCACCTGCCAATGTAATGTTTGAGATCATCAATGAACCACGTGACAATTTTTCAGGCGAGCGTGTCAATGTGGCCCAAGCGCGAGCTCTGTCGATTATTCGTCAAACCAACCCGACGCGGACGGCCATCCTGACGGGCGATTCATGGGGCAATATTGACGGGATCGACAATTTGCGTCTGCCAAATGACCCGTTTGTCGTTGGCACTGTGCATTACTACAGCCCGTTTGAGTTTTCCCATCAGGGCGCAGAGTGGATGCCAAACGCCCCACCGGCTGGCCGCAATTGGCCACGCACCGGCGATGAAGCACAATTGCGTCGCGACATGGAGCGCCTTACTGCCTTCAGAAACCGCTTACAGGCACCTGTTTTGTTGGGTGAATTTGGGACGGTGGATAACATTCCCATGGCACAGCGCGCCGCTTGGACAACCGATATGAGGCGGGCATTTGACAGCATCAACATGCCAAGCTGCTTCTTTAACTATGCAGCAGGCTTCAATGCTTATGATCTCCAGCGGGAACAATGGAAAGCGCCGTTGTTGCAAGCATTAGGACTAACGCCGCGATCATGACGCCGTTGACGACGCTTCAGAATAAACCCTTTTCTGGGGCAGTGCCGTTCAAGGCAGGGGCTGGCTATATGCCGGGCCTTGATGGTTTGCGCGCGTTGTCGATCCTGATCGTGTTGGTCGCCCACATTGGCTTTGACAAAATCATCCCCGGCGGTCTTGGTGTCACGATCTTCTTTTTTGTCTCGGGCTTCTTGATCACACGCATACTGGTGGGTGAGCAAAATAAGAGCGAGGGAAAGATTGAGCTTGGCGGTTTTTATATCCGACGGTTCTTGCGATTAATGCCAGCACTTGGTGTTTTTATCATAGGCTCATGGGTCCTTATGACGCCGTTTGGCGGCCAGCCCCTGCCTGCGCAAGTGGGGGCAGCTAGCCTTTATTTCATGAACTACTACCAAGTGTTAGGTGCTCAATTTGGCTGGGACAAGCTGCTTGTTCCTTGGGGCCATTTGTGGTCCCTCGCGGTTGAAGAGCATTTCTATCTGTTGTTTCCTGCTGCGCTCGCCAATTTTGGAACCTCACATAGTGCGAGGCTACGGCTGATTGTCGGGGCAATTCTTGCCAGCGCGCTATGGCGCATTTTTGTGTCCAGCACTCTGGGCATGGAAGGCGAATATACCTATCAAGCGACCGAATGCCGCCTTGAAAATATTGCTTGGGGTTGCCTACTGGCCGTTATGCTGGACGGCGCACCGCGCGACAATGCCCGCCTTGGTTGGTTTGTCGGCTGGCACTGGGTGGCAATTGGCTTGGCGGCTATTGTATTCACGTTGATTTTTCGTGACGAGGGATTTCGCGCGACGTGGCGTTACTCGATTCAGGGTGCGGCACTATTTGTATTGGTTTTGAACCTTTACGCTTTGCGTGGCGCACGGTTTGCCATTGATTGGCTGGAGATTAAGCCGCTGCGATGGATCGGACGTTTGTCTTATTCGCTCTATCTTTGGCATTGGCCGATGGTTTGGATCGCTTACAAGATCAGCGGCATCACCCTTGGCGGCCAAGAGCGCCTTTCGCCGATCATGATGGTCATTGTTGTGATGTTTGCCTTTGGGTTTGCCATGCTGAGCTATTACGGCGTCGAGCGACCTTTGTTTGCGCTGCGCAAGAGGTTTGGCGGCACACCTGTCGAGAATTTGGTGCGTGCAACCTAAATCCGTTCAAATGCCCACGCTTTGGTCAAGAACGCTTTGCGGGTGTCCAACAGCTTAAAGCCTGCATCTTCAAACATGCCCACAATGTCAGTTTTTAGCCATGAGCCAAAGAATGGTTCGTGAAAGCCAATCGGAAATGCTTCTAGCAGCCGATCAAGGTTTGGATCGTCACCTTCTTGAAGTGCATCGGCGAGAATAAACGTACCGCCTTGCTTCATGGTGCGCGCTGCTTCACCGATCACAGCTTTGCGGATTTTGGGCGGGAGTTCGTGGAACAAATAGATACAGACGCTACGGTCAATGCTGGCGTCCTCAAACGGCATCGTCTCGGCGGCACCAGTAACGGCCGTGGCGTAACGGAATTTGCCTAATGTTTGCGACGCCTTGGCCGCATAAGCGGGTGACATATCAAACGCGGTCAGCGGTAACCGAGGAAAATTACGCTTTATCTCGGCACTAAACTGCCCCGTACCGCAAGCGATTTCGACGCACCTTAAGTGCCGCTGATCAACACCCTGGAGACTTTCACTGAGCAACGCCAACGCCGTCGCGCGCCGCATG
>JAYSRI010000358.1:0-3246 GCA_043721175.1 Alphaproteobacteria bacterium | reverse complement strand
CTGCGCGCTCCGTTTTAGCGCCTACTCCGCCGCAATCGCCGCCACTTCAACCGGCGGAGGCGTCCACTTCAACACCGGCTTACGCGCTGCCCGTGTCTCGTCGAGGCGTTTGATAGGCGCGTAATACGGCGCACCCGTAAAGCGCGCGGTATCGCCAGATTTTGCTGCACCCGCGAGGCCACGCATCGAGGCGATAAACGCATCAAGGCTGGCTTTGCTTTCGCTTTCGGTTGGCTCAATCAACATCGCGCCGTGCACAACCAATGGGAAATACATCGTCATGGGGTGATAGCCTTCGTCGATCATAGCCTTAGCGAAATCCAGCGTCGTGACGCCAGTACCTTCTAGCCAGCTATCGTCAAACAAAGCCTCGTGCATGCAAGTGCCTTCAAAGGCCAAACTCATGAAGTCTTGCAGACAGGCTTGGACATAATTAGCATTAAGAACAGCATCTTCAGATGCTTGCTTGATACCGTCCGCCCCGTGGCTGAGCATATACGTGAGGGCACGGGTATACATGCCCATTTGACCATGGAAGGCCACCATACGGCCAAAAGGAACGCCTTCAGCATCAGCATCATGCTCAACCAAGTCCAATGTGCCATCGGCTTTGGTCACGACATAAGGCACAGGTGCAAATGGGGCCAGCGCGTCGGACAACACAGTCGGCCCACTACCCGGACCGCCGCCGCCATGGGGGGTCGAGAAGGTTTTATGGAGGTTGATGTGCATCGCGTCCACTCCTAAATCACCCGGACGGACGCGCCCAGCAATGGCGTTGAAGTTGGCTCCATCGCAGTAGAAATAGCCGCCCGCTGCGTGGATAAGGTCTGCGATCTCGCGAATATCCCGTTCAAACAGGCCGCACGTATTGGGGTTGGTTAGCATGATACCAGCGACATCATCACCAACTAGTTTGCGCTTGAAATCTTCCATATCAACGCGGCCATCGGCGGACGCTTTGATTTCGTCGACGATAAAGCCGCATTGGACAGCCGTTGCAGGGTTCGTGCCGTGTGCGGATTCAGGCACCAAAACGCGCTTGCGCGCGGTCTGCCCGTTTGCATCCAACGCGGCGCGGATCGCCAACATACCGCATAGTTCGCCATGTGCGCCCGCTTTTGGTGACAAAGCGACCGCCTTCATGCCTGTGAGGGTGATCAGCCAATGCGACAACTCGTTCATCACGCCCAACGCGCCCTGTACCGTCGAAATAGGCTGCAACGGGTGCACATCGGCAAACCCTGGCAAGCGCGCCATCTTCTCATTAAGACGCGCATTATGCTTCATTGTGCAGCTGCCCAGCGGGAACATGCCAAGGTCAATTGCATAATTACGCTGGCTCAAACGCACATAATGGCGCACGGCTTCTGGCTCTGACAGGCCGGGGTTGCCGGGGGCTGTCGTGCGCGCCACGCCGCCAAGGCGATCTTTCAGGCCTTTGGGTATCGGTAAATCTACACCCGTGCGGTCTAGACTACCTTGCTCATAGATCAGGCTTGTGGGTTGAAGCAGACCGCGCGCACCTGAGAAGGTGGCGGGGGCTTGTGCGTGGATGGTGGCGACGGGAGTGGTAGGTCTGCCAACTGAATTCATGGCCATTATTAAATCACCTCTTTCAGCGCTTTTGCCAGCGCAGCAATATCGTCACTTGTCGTTGTTTCGGTTGCCGCAACCAGCAACACATCGGCCATCCTACTGTCGGGAGCCAACCGCGAATACGGCACGCCGCCGATGACGCCCTTGAGCGCCATTGCATCAACCGCCTTAGCCGCGTTTACGGGTAGCCGCACCGCAAACTCGTTGAAGAAACTAGGCGACAGCACTTCCACGCCCTTGACTGCTTCCAGCGCATCCGCCGTCTCACATGCTGTTTCATGGTTCAATGTTGCCATTTGCTTAAGGCCTTTATCGCCCAACAAGGTCATGTGAATCGTGAAGGCCAGCGCACAAAGTCCTGAATTTGTACAGATATTGCTGGTCGCCTTGTCGCGGCGGATGTGTTGCTCGCGGGTGGAGAGCGTCAACACAAAGCCGCGCGTACCGTCGCTATCGACCGTTTCACCAGCCAAACGACCGGGCATTTGACGCATATATTTGTCTTTAGTGGCAAATAGCCCCACGTAAGGCCCGCCAAAGTTTAGGCTGTTGCCAATCGACTGCCCCTCGCCTGCAACAATATCCGCACCCATCTCGCCCGGCGGCGTGACAAGACCAAAGGCGACAACTTCGGTGAAGACGGCCACCAGCAAAGCGCCTTGCGCCTGAACCGTTTTGGCAAGCTCGGTGAAATCGGTCAGCGTGCCAAACACGTTGGGGCATTGCACAACGACGCAAGCGGTAGTGCCATCCAACGCACCCAACACAGCCGCTTCGTCATTGATTGCGACGGGCATAGCCACAATCGATAACCCCGAATGCTTGGCGAGCGTCTCCGCTGCGCGACGATAATGGGGGTGAAGGCCGCCCGAGAAAATCACCTTACTACGCTTGGTCACCCGCGCGGCCATCACAACCGCTTCGGCGCAAGCCGTCGAGCCGTCATACATGGACGCGTTGGCGACATTGCACGCCAGCAAACCGGCAACCTGGCTTTGAAACTCAAACAAGGTCTGCATTGTGCCTTGCGACATTTCAGGTTGATACGGCGTGTAAGTGGTCAAAAACTCAGAGCGTTGGATAAGGTGATCGACGCTGGCAGGCACGGCGTGACGATAAGCCCCTCCCCCACAAAAGAACGGCACACTCCCCGCCGCTGTGCTGGCAGCGGATAGCTTGGTCATAAACCGCTCAACAGCCAACTCGCCTTGTGCCATCGGCAAACCATGGATCGGGCCGTCAAGGCGTGCGACTTCGGGTACGTCTAGGAAAAGCTGGTCAATGTCGGTCACGCCAACGCGCGCCAACATGTCAGTACGGTCTTGGGTGGATAGGGGGAGATATCTCATGATGAGGGGGTGCTTTCCTTGATCATTTCAGAGGCTAAGGTTTGTTCGTTGGGACTGTCAGAAGCAGCAAAGGCGGTGACAACGCCCGCAAAGTCGGCCGCGGCTTTGGTCTGATCCAGTTTCCGCTTGGCGATTAGATCGGTGACGGCAATGCGCAAGCCCACAATGCCGCGATACATTGTTGCTAGATAATCGGCTGGCGCATCAGTGACTTGCCACGGCAGTGGGCGGTGGCTTTCCATCTTTTGCGTCAAAGCGACCAAATAGTCTTTCATATTGGCAGGCTCACGATCCACAA
>JAYSRI010000357.1:0-3247 GCA_043721175.1 Alphaproteobacteria bacterium | reverse complement strand
TCGCCGCGAATAGTCTTGGTCTCAATTTCGAGAGGGCCACCGGGGCCGGTCAAAATTGTGTGGGCCTGTGCAATCGACATAGCTGGATACGGCATGATGTGTTGTCTCCCCTTTGCATATATAGGCGCTTCTTTGAGCATCGTTCCCCTTGTTTGACGCGGCAAGTAAGGTTGCGCAAGAGGGGTGTTGGCGATTGACTGTTTGGCAGTAAGTCAGGGCTGGCTCAAAAAAGATCTCTTCGGGGAAATAGTTTCCTCTTCGGGCAAAGTTGGTGTAAGATGTCACTATGACGAAATGGTTTAACGAACGACGTGCTGCCCAAGTCGCAGCCTTTTTCTGTGAAAAGGCAGGAGGTGAGATTGCCGTCCTCAAACTAATGAAACTCATTTATCTGAGTGACCGAGAAAGTATGCAGCAGACTGGGTTTCCGATAACCGACGACCATTTTGTGTCGATGCCGCATGGCCCAGTGAATTCATTGACTTTGAATTTAGTGGATGGGAACCGAGAAGCTGCTGCTTGGAGTGACCTTATTTCTGACCGAGCCAACCATATGGTTGGCTTAACCCGACCAAGGATTGAGAACGACATCGAAGAGCTGAGCGAGCTCGACCTAGACGTGCTAGAACTCGTTTGGCAAAAATTTGGCGGCATGAACCGCTGGGAAATACGCGATTGGACGCATGACAACTGCCCCGAATGGGAAGACCCCGAAGGTAGTTGCCAACCAATTCCTCATGCCCGGGTGTTGAAATTTCTTCTAATCGAAGCAGCTGATGAGCTATCTGCGGAGATTGCAGAGCACCGCCGTGTTGAGACTATCTTTGCAGGCTTAAGGGTTTAGTCAAATTGACAATCGGGTTGGGTGACACGTTTTTAATGCCTTCCGGAACCGCGTACAATCCCGAAGTGAAACATATGTTTGTGGTTTGTACTGGTCATGACACTGCTGGAAATATCGTACTAGTTCCCGTCTCATCTTGGAAAAATGAACTCTGCGATAACTCATGTAGACTTGATCCGGGTTGCCATACATTTATCAAGAGAGATAGCTATATTTTGTATCGATCTGCTCGAATTGAAAATGCGCTAACTATCGAAAGAGGTCTCAAAGCAGGCATCTTTGTTCCCCTCAAGCCAGTTAGCAGCAGCCTATGTGATAGAATAACACTAGGGTTCGCGATGTCCAAACAAGTAAGTTGGCAGATAAAGCGCCACCTAAAACTTCCATCAAGAAAGTAACTCCTGCATTCAATATACTTTGAAGCAAATCGGTAAGAAACAAAGATCTAGGAATAAACCGTGACAGAAGATAATCGTGCACTGCCGCGTCTCTACATCATTTCGCCGCCAACAATCACCGATCTTTTGAAATTCGAAACGATTTTGACGGCGGTAATCGAAGCCGGCGACGTTGCGTGCTTCCAACTGCGCCTCAAAGACGTCGCCGATGAGACTGTCTTATTGGCAGCCAGGGCATTGTTCCCGGTGGCACAAGCGCTTGGCGTGGCCTGCTTGATAAATGACAGACCGGACTTGGCAAAATTAGCAGGGGCAGACGGCGTTCATGTCGGCCAACAAGATGCCACCATCAAATTCGCGCGTCAGAACGTCGGTGCCAACGGCATCGTCGGGGTTACCTGCCATGACAGCCGCCACTTGGCGATGGAAGCCGCCGAAGCTGGAGCGGACTACGTGGCGTTTGGGGCCTTCTTTGATACTGCCACCAAAGTGCCGCTTTCACGCGCTACGCCCGACCTGCTGGAATGGTGGCAAGAAGTGATGGAAGTTCCTTGTGTGGCAATTGGCGGGATCACACCTGATAATGGCGAAGACCTCATGCGGGCAGGAGCAGACTTTTTGGCAGTGAGCGGTGGAATTTGGAATTGGCCCAAAGGGCCAGAAGCAGCCAGTGCAACCTTTGCTGAAATGGCGTTGCGATGCACGTAAAACAGTACGCGTTGGTGGCAGGCGTTGGCGTCGCGATTGCCATCCTGACAAACCCCATCCCGGCTATCAGCCAAGTTGCACAGGCACCGTCGTCAGCAACCGCGGCGCAAGCTGAACTTGGCGAAGCTATCACTTCCTATCAAGAACGCCGTTACGCAGACGCATTAAGCCAAGCGGAAAACCTGTCGGCACGGGGAAATGGGCGCGCATCCACATTGGCTGGCCTGATTTATGAACGCGGCCTAACCGGCTCGCCTGCACCCGCCCAAGCCGTGCGCCTATATCGGCGTGGCGTGAGTTCGGGTGATGCCGATGCGATGATGGGGCTTGCGCGTTTGGGTATGGCCAGATTGGGTGGTGCTTCACCGGCTGAGGCACTCAATGTTTTGCAACGCGCCGTATCGCTCGGGCGCACAGATGCCGCCGCTGCACTTGGTGATTTGTTTTTGTCAGGGGCTGCCGGTCCACGCGACCCAAATCGTGCCGCCAGCCTCTATGCCCGTGCGGCCGCAGCCGGTGACGCTGATGCTGCTTACGCTGCAGGCGTTCTTTATGCCGATGGCGACCCTGATCCAATTGACGACCCCCTCAAAGCCATTGCCTTTTTGAAGCAAGCCGCAGAAGCTGGTCGGGCTGACGCATGTGCCGATTATGGCCTGATGCTTTATCAAGGTCGTGGTGTAGCGCGCGATCTAGTCGGTGCTGCGAACTGGTTCAAGCTATCAGCCGACAAAGGCGATAAGGATGGCGCTTTTTATTGGGCGCTGGTGAATGCGCGTGGCGAAGGTACACCACGCAATTTACAAACAGCACTGACTTTCGCGCGCCAAGCCCAAGGAAGCTCTCCAGAAGCTGATCGACTTTTGGCACAAGTGGAGCGCGCACTAGCCACTGTCACGCCTTCATCCACAATGCCAGCACCAGTTGCAACTACAATACCAACACCGTCGCCACCGCCAACCACTGCAACGCGGCGATCTGCCACCAAGACGCGACCAAAGCGTTAGCCAATTCACAACCACGCCCGGCTTATGCTAGCGTCCCGTCGTGACAATCATGACTGTTCATTCTTTGCCAGTGCGCCGCGCAATAGCGGCAACCACGCGCGCAGACGCTGTTGTTCGCGCACTGCGCGCTTTATGGCCGCCCTTGCTATTACTTGGTGCGACAGGCGCGCTAGGCCTTTTCACCAAACCTTTTCCATCGGCCTTAGTATCAGTCGTCGCGGGCGTTGTTTGGCTGTGCGTTGCGTGGCTGTTTTGGCGCAGCGTTAAAAACTTTGATCCGATTGACCAAC
>JAYSRI010000356.1:0-3247 GCA_043721175.1 Alphaproteobacteria bacterium | reverse complement strand
GGGCCGAGCATTGTGCTGAAATCGAGGCCCTTGGTCTCAATATTGGCGCGCGAAATAATGGGAGCACCGCGCGCCCAAGCAAAATTCGCCGACGCATTGGCCACGCCGACCATATCCGACACCACTCCACGTAGTGGCGGTACTAGCGCCACAATGTCCAAGCCAGGCCGCCCGCGGACAGGTGCTGGCGACATTAACAAGTCTTTTGCATTTACATCCAGATTACCGGCACCGGTACGAATATCGTGAGACAATGTAATCGTCGCCATTTTGATCGTTGATGCAGGCTCGCTTACGTCCGCGACAATAGCGACTTGGTTACCTGTAATTGTCCCGCTGCCAGCCAAGGTCATCTCACCAAAACGTGGGGACTTTTCGATGTCCTTGACGATGATTTCGTCAAAGTTGAATGTGCCGCCCAGTCCGCGCGCATCAGCCGTTAGATCGGCCGTTGCCTCGCCGGAGAGGAGTACAGGCAAGCCAACGGAGGACACGCGGCCAATCCGGCCTTGTAGGCCTATTCCACTAGCCTTTGGAATAAGATCCAAAGCCGCTTCATTGGCTTTGATTGTTGCAGTCGTACCGTCTGCCATTTTTAAGTTAAAGGCAAATTGGCTCGCCAACATATTAAGGCCAATGCTTCCGTCGCGATCAGTTGTAAGCCTACCATTTACTTCGCCTATCTCAAGGCTTTGATCACCGTTTGGTCCACCAATTTGAACCTTTAAAGGATTAATTTGCGTTGTGGCGTAAAAGCGTGGTGCGGCGTTTGTGATAATTGCTAGCTGGCCAGTACTGTCAGGGCAGAGTTTACCCGATAAAGCGCCCGCACTGGCTTCACCTGGAAAAGATCCACTGCGCGCCCTGAACTCAAGGCAACGACTGGATAAAAGCCGCATCTGCCCAACCCGATCATTTGTAGTAACCAGCTGCCCCGTGGCGACTAAACCCATGAGGCGTGTATCGCCACTCACAAGCTGTTGAGCCGCCAATTCCACGTCGGCGCTGGCCCGCCATGCAGCGCCTCGACTAGATAGAGAAATAGGAGCCTTTAATCGTAAAGCCGCCAAACTGGTGCCACCAGCGCGCACGCTATCAGCGCTTAGGCTAAGGTTTGTCGTCAGACTCGTCGTTGCAACGGCTAGTCGTCCATCCCAAAAGGCGGCTGGAGGACCTCGCTGTCCAGTTCGGAATGTAAAGGGGCCCGATGCAGTGGCACCCGCAACGTCAACGCGCCCGTTTTGTGGGCCACCGGTACGGGTAAGACGTCCGAGATTGGTCGTATGTGTGCCGATGACACGTGCTTGGCCCGCGCTCATCAGGCCTGAAAACTGGATTTCATTTTGAAATCTACCCAGCGTGATATCGTTATAACCGCCGCGATCAATCTTTGTACTTAACTCGCCGGTTAAGTTCACGGCAGCGAGGTTACCCCCGATTGTCGCCTCACCATATATCGCGATGCCACCCAAAGCCGAAGACGCGCGCGCAGGATTTGGCGCAACGTTTGAGGCGAGACCTGCCAAAGTTACACGCGCTGCCAGTCCGTCTTTGCTATTAAGCTGTCCTTTGCCAGTAATCGTCAGATCGGGAGAGTTGACGGACGCTGCAGTAGTTGCAAGAGCCTTAGCACGCGCTTGGCCGCGCCCATCAAACTGCCAAACCTCGTTGCGACGGTCTGCCTGGCCCGCGATGCTTACGATACCACCACGGATCCCATAACCGCCAAGCCCCAATGCTGTCCCAAAGCCCTCAATCGGTCCTTGAAGGCTACCTGAAACAGTTGTTGATGTCGCATTCAATTTAAATTCTAATGCAGCACGACCCGCTTGGGAAGCATAAAAAACGGCTCTGCCATTGCCTCGTCCCCTCAAAGATCCGGCGCGCGGCGCAGTGATGTTGAGGCTGTCAAATGCCACGTCAGCAAACACGTTTGTTAAAAGCGTTTGCGATGTTATACTGAAGTCACGCCCAATTATCGCCCATCCATTCGGCCCAAAACTGGCCCCGTCGATCTCGCCAGTGAGCCGTCCTAGGGCTGGCAAGTCAAAACTTAACCGTCCCGACGCAAGACCAGTCGTGCCGATTGTTCCGTCAGGTTGAGTCTTAAACATAAGACTTGGTGCATCACGGCCTTTTGGTGTCCAGCTGGAACGTAGGCCGGTTGATCCGGTCAAGGTGAGCGGGCCAGAGAGGCTGATTTGGCTGGACTTTGGTGTCACTCGATAGTCAATCGACCCAGTGCCAGAAAATGTGCCTTTAACGGCGTCTAAAAAAGGCTTGGGGGCCGTCGCGGGAAGGGTTGCCCGAAGATTTGCTGGCAGCAAAAGAGAGTTCGCTGACATTTGACCTTTGCCAGACAGCTCTGCATTATCAAACTTGGTTAGATCTTTGAGTGTCGTCACAACATTGCCTGCGGCAACGAGACGGCGTCCTGTAATCGGCCCGGTAAGGTTTGAGGCATCGACCTGGTAGTCCAGCTGCATCCGCCCGCTTTGCGCCCGTGCGGCACCAATCCTGAAACGGGTCGCACCAGATTTGAATTTCGCGGCTTCAAGATTGAGGCGGTCAAACGTGCCAATTGCCACCAAATTGCCCCAGCCGGTTGTTTGCCAAACTCCGCTTTGGGTCCAAAAAATTGGGCTGCTTTCAAGTTTGAGCCGAGACGCATCTAGGCCCTGCCCAACGATACGTTGAACGCTCAGCGCCACCGAGCGGGTATCGAGCCGGAGTGAGCCATCTTCTTGAAACATGAGCTGTCCAGTCAAGTTCCCAGTGAGGCCTGTTGCGTCATAGCCCTGAAGCCTTATGCTTTGGCCGTTGGGGCGGACGGAAAAACCAATTAAACTGATCGCCTTGGTATTTTGTCCAGTCGGTGGGATTTGTTTATAGGCGAACCCGACGCGGATTGGCTCAAAAGCGACATTGTTGGCACCACCCTTGGCAATCATACTTGGTGGAGGCTTAATATCGGCGCGCCCGGTCCAACCTTCTTGTTCGCCACCCCACGCTTTGAGCAACGCCGTCGATTGGCCCTGCGGGCTATCAACCAGCAAAAGTGCGTTGGATAGTGTGACATTAGACATGACGCTGCGCTTTGGCCCATTGCTTGGCTTCATAAGGGGGGCGAGCGCGCCAAAGTCGGGTGTGCCGTCGCGATTGATCCCGACGCGCAAGGTCACTCCATCAATCGTCAAACGTTCAACAATGAAAAGTCTTGCCTTAGAATCGACACGCCATTTGATGA
>JAYSRI010000355.1:0-3256 GCA_043721175.1 Alphaproteobacteria bacterium | reverse complement strand
ACCAAATTCGCCCCGGTGGCACGTTGTCGGGTCCGACAATGATGGCGCTGGCTGACACCACGGCCTATGCTTTGGTGCTGGCGGCGGTGGGCTTTAAGCCTTTGGCCGTGACGACAAACCTGTCGATCAATTTTATGCGCAAACCCGCTCAAGCTGATTTGCTGGCAACAGCGACCATGATGAAGCTGGGTAAGGCGTTGGCGGTGATGGATGTGGCCATACGCTCAGACGGCGATGAACGCTTGGTGGCGCATGCCGTGGTGACTTATAGCGTTCCAACGAAAGAGCCGATTATGAACGGAGAACTTGAAGCGGACGGTGCTCCTTTTGTTGCGTTCCAAGAATGGAATACGCCCGAAGAAGATGCGGCGTGGAAAGACTTGTGAAACTCGCCCGAACACCCATCCCAATGATCGCCGCCATTTTTGGCCTACTCAGCGTTGCAGCGGGGGCGTTTGGTGCCCATGCCGTTGATGGCGCCCAAGCGAAAGCGTGGATGCATTGACCGTATTTTCCTAGTGATAAACGAAGTAATATGTTACAGACGATCATGGCAAATGTAACAAACACCGTTGACCGCATTACTATCATTCCAGATTTATGCTCGGGTGATCCAACAATACGGGGAATGCGGTTACGCGTCTCGACCGTTTTAGAAGCGCTAGCATGGGGTGCTTCGCGCCACGACTTGTTAGAATCTTATCCGAGTTTGGAAGATGCTGACATTACTGCGGCGTTAGCCTATGCAGCACGGCTGACGCTAAAATCTGCTGCTTAACGCAGTGATGAGCACCTTTTTGATTGATAATAACCTTCCACCATCACTTTGTGAGTGGTTGAAGTCTTTCGGTATTTTAGCCTGCCATGTCCAAGTTTTAGGATTGGCGAAAAGTGATGATCCGATGGTATGGCGATACGCAACCCAAAACGGTCTCGCTATCTTAACAAAAGATCGGGACTTTGATCGGTTCGCTACTCAAAGTAGCTTCGCGTTGTTGCCAGTTTTTCGTTTGGAAATTGGCAATGCAACCAAAACGAGCTTGTATTCATGGCTGGAGCCACGTCTACAAGTCCTGTTGGATTTTCAATTGGGTAACCAGTATCCTTTTGGCCTTCTTTGGCCTGCAGTTGTGTTGATCAATTGAGTTCGCTCTTAGGAAGTTAGGACAATAAGCACTCATGAAGACAGGCTTAATAATCGTTATTGCATCGGTATCGGCTTTGTTGGCTGTTAGCATCGGAGCGTTTGGTGCACATGGCGCTTCAGGTGAACAAGCCAAAGCGTGGATTGTAAACGGGGCTCAGCAACATATGACGCATAGCCTTGCAATGTTTGTAGCGGCATTTTTAGGTACACACGGCGCGAAACGTGCGGCATTGTCTATCCCATTGTTTGGCTTTGGCATGGTCCTGTTTTCAGGCTCGCTTTACGCCTTGGCACTGGGGGCTCCAAAGGCAGTGGCAATGTTGGCTCCGTTAGGCGGCTTGAGCTTTATGATCGGTTGGGCGGTGCTAGCCTATGCTGGTTGGCAGTTGTGGCGGGGAGAAGAGCTATGATCGATTTTTCATCCCATGGCATGACCAACCCAGAAATCTTGCCACTAAACAGTATTGACCTTGCTGTATGGGACAGCGGCAATGCGTCTGATTTGCCCCCCGTTGTGCTCTGTCACGGTTTTCCCGAACTGGCCTTTTCATGGCGACATCAGTTGCGCGATTTGCCGAGCAGGGGGGTGCGGGCAATCGCACCCGATATGCGTGGCTATGGGCTGAGCGGATCACCTCAAGCGATTGAAGACTTTGACCTCGATCATTTAACAGGCGATCTTGAAGCGCTTCTGGATGCGAAGGGCATTGAGAAGGCGGTTTTCTGTGGCCATGATTGGGGTGGTCTGGTCGTCTGGGCCATGGCGACACGGCGGCCTGATCGCGTTGCTGGCGTTATTGGCGTCAATACGCCTTACACCAAGCGCCCACCGATTGACCCGATTGCGCTTTATAAACAGCGCTTTGGAGACGATCACTACATTGCCTATTTTCAGGAACCAGGCGTGGCCGAGGCAATGTTTGAGGCCGATATTGATAAAACTTTCCGCTTTTACATGCGCAAATCTGACGTCACACCGCAAGAATTTGACGCTCGCCCCGAAGGGAAACGCAACTTTGCGTTCCAGCATGCGCTCCAGCAGTTTGACGTCACCCGCATCACCAATCCAGTGTTGAGCGAAAGCGAGTTGGCAGTTTTTATCGAAACGTTCACGCGCACAGGCTTTCGTGGCGGCATCAACTGGTATCGTAACTTTACTCGAAATTGGCTCGATAGTGCCAATATCCCGGATTTGGTAACTCAGCCTAGCCTGATGATTATGGCAGAAAACGATGTTGTGCTACCACCATCGGCTACCGATGGCATGGAAAAATATGTGCCCGATTTGGAACGGGTTTTGATCAAAGCATGCGGTCATTGGACACAACAAGAGCGCCCACAAGAGACGACAGACGCCATAGCGAATTGGATTCATAAGAGGTTTGGTTAGTCGCGCCCGCATCCAGTTGCCCAAATACGCCCAAATCATGGCCGCATTTGCCTTGCCCTGACCCCATTTTGTTCATACGCCTTTGGGTGGGGCTCTGTCATTTTGGTTTTCTCGACACGTGGTGTTGAGGTCAATCAAGAAGGATATCTGCTATGATCGCCAGAAAATTAACTGCCATTGCTGTGCTTGCTGCTTTGGGCGTGGCTGGCTGCACAACAATTGATCCGGCAACGGGTCAAAAAATTCCCAACAAAGCCGCCACTGGTGCAATCCTTGGCGCGATTGGTGGCGCCGTTGCCGGTACGGCTGCGGGTGGCGATGACCGCCGCAACGCCGTGATTGGTGCCGGCATTGGTGGCCTTTCCGGTGCAGCCGTTGGCAGCTACATGGACCGTCAAGAACGCGCACTTCGCGCCAAAATGGCCGGAACAGGCGTGAGTGTAGAGCGCGTTTCAGAAAGCCAGATCAATTTGGTCATGCCATCTGACATCACGTTTGACGTTGACCGCGCCGAAGTGAAGCCTGAGTTTCGCGGCGTTATTTCAAGCCTTGCCGAAGCCCTAGCATCTCAGCCCAGCACCACTATCGACATCATTGGACACGCAGATTCCAGCGGTGCCGACGCCTATAACCAATCGCTGTCTGAACGACGTGCCGAGTCTGTTGCCTTTTGGCTGCGCAACCAAGGCGTTCAACCGCCCCGGATCGTGGCCTTTGGG
>JAYSRI010000354.1:0-3261 GCA_043721175.1 Alphaproteobacteria bacterium | reverse complement strand
TTCTAGCGTAATGTGATCATATCTGGCGGCATAAGGACCGTGTCAATAGAATGAATTAAGCCATTGCTGGCTTCAATGTCGGCCTGAATAACGGTTGCATTATTGATTTTGACGCCACTATGGCCCTCAATCGCAACACTGGAGCCTTCGACCGTTGGGCTCGACATGGTTTTGCCCATAAGGCCTGACGACGGCACCCGACCTGCAATCACATGGTAAGAAACAAGTTGACGCAAAGCGGTGCGATTTTCGGGGCGCAGTAGGCGCTGCAAGGTTGCAGGTGGCAATTTGTCAAACGCTGCGTCAGTTGGCGCAAAAACGGTAATTGGGCCTGGGCCAGACAAAGTTGCGTCTAGGCCTGCTGCAGTTACAGCGGTCAAAAGGGTGTTAAATTGGCCCGAACTTGATGCGACCGCCGCAACGTTTCCCAACGTCACTGGTGCAACCCAGGCAGCGGGTGCAACTACGGTTACGGCCACTGGCCGTGGCGCTTCAACTCTGGTGGTGGAGCAAGCGCTCGAGGCGGCAAGCGCCACCAAAAGGGCGGGTATGGCCGCAAATTTTGCGACGGTTTTAGTTCCTGTCATATCATGAATCCTTCTGGGACTAGCGCTCATGGCCGTCCAAAAGGGTAACGCAACACCGCACGAGAAGTTCCCGTAACTTTCACTTTATGTGAGTTTTTTCAATAGCTCAGGTATGTCTAAAAGTGCAAAAGCGACTGATGAGTCGGACACGCCGTAAGGCAGTAATATTTTGTCGCGACTATGCAAAGCGCCACATGAATAGACCACATTAGGCACATAGCCGTTGCGGCCTGCATCGGTGGGTACAAGGATAGGATCAGCAGATCGACCTAGGACTTTGCGCGGATCAGTTTTATCCAACAACATGGCGCCAATCGCATATTTACGCATAGCGCCGACACCGTGTGTCAGTACAAGAAACCCTTCCTCTAACTCGATGGGCGACCCGCAATTGCCTGTTTGAACGAGGTCCCAGAGATACATGGGAACAGCAATTTTTTCGCCATTATCCCAATGCAAAATGTTATCGGACTTCATGAAAAAATGGCTTTCGCCATCTTGTCGCCCGAGCATTGCAAAGGCGCCGTCTAGTTTACGCGGGAACAGCGCCATGCCTTTTGCGCCAATCCCTGTGCCCGTCATAGGACGCAACATAAAATTGGTGAAGTCGCTGGTCGTGAAAAGTTCTGAGCGGACCTCGCTGCCGGAATATGCTGTGTAAGTCCCGTGATACGTTGTCGTAGCATCGTCATCGACAAAGCCCACCATGCGCAAATCTTCTAGTCCATTGCGTTGTGCGTTTGTAACAGGAAAGATGACAGCGGCAGAGATTGGGACGGTCGATTGCCGCTTAACGTGTACCGCTCCAGAAGCATCTGGCCCGGTTGTTTTGGCAGCAAACGTCGGGCTTGTGTTTGGCCAGATTTGCAGCTCGTTCTCGCGGGTCAATATGCCTTCACGAAATGAAATGGATGAAATATGGCCCTCACCGACATTGCGAAGCGACAGGATAAATCGCACATCGCCGTCACGCAAACCCGTTTGGTCCGGGTGAGCGACAATCGACGGGTTGGTCACCGCAGCTGCACAATAGGCGTACTCAAGGCAGAAGTAAGCGCCAATCAGCTCCTTGTGGACGACACTGAGCAAGGAACAATCAGAGCCAATTGCCTCACATATAAGCGTATTCCGCTCAAGATAGAGTTTCTTGGTTTCCCAGTGCCGACCCTCAAAGTCGGCGTTGACAATGGCGAGTTCGCGCACGCATGTCTCGTAGTCGAGTTCGGCTACCGTCTTAAAAATCCGCTTGGCGCGACTGACTTGAGTTGGATGCAAGTCTCGTGGCTCGGGCGCAATATGAAACGGCCTGATGACGACAAGGGCCGGGTCTGGTTTCAGGCTGGCGTCCAATATATCTATCATTGATCAAAGCTCGCTAATGCGCGACCCATTGGGCGTTCCACCATATGCGCGTGAGCCAGAGCCGCATTGGCCATTTGTAGTGCCAAGATCGATTCCCCACCTTGATTACGGTTCAAGCCAGTTGGGCACAAGCCATCATAACAACCACCTCGTCCGTCACTCAACGGCAGCGCAAGGTCGTTCTCACCGTAAAACCAGGCATGAGCTGACTTCGCCATGGTCATCCATTTAGCGTGACCAGTTGCGTCAAACGCGGCCAGCGCGGCATCCACAGTCGCACAGGCTTCTATTGGCTGTTGGTCATATTGAGTGGGCGGCGCGTAAGGCGTTGAAGAAGTGGCACTGCCAATCGCTCTGAAGTAGCCGCTTTGCGCTGTTTGTATTGTGCCAAGCCACGTCAAGCTATTGAGCCCGGCTGCCAACCAATCTGGGCGATTTGCAACGTGTCCTGCGACAATTAGGGCTTGCGGCAAACGGGCGTTGTCATACGAGAGGCTTGGTTCAAACCACATCCAACTGTGGTGGCTGTGAGCCTCAAACCGCGCCATCAAATTATTGGCGGAACTGGTCAAAATCTCCAGTGCAACTGGGTTTTCATAACCGCTTTTGAGAAATGCGCAGGCCCCCAAAACTGCAAAGCAACGCGCGCGCAGCGACGTGAGTTCTTCCATGGGAGCACCCACTACTTTTGCCATTTCATTGGCCCATATTCGCATCTCCGGGTCACGCGCAAAAAGGGCGGTTTCACCCAGCGCCCAATAGGCGCGGCCATTGCTATCTTCAGAACCCACGGCCTCTAGCCAGCTGCGGTCATAGGCCATAAAGTTGCGAAAGCGTTTAGTTTCGGGGTTCCAAGCATGTTGGATAAAGGCCGCAAATGTGCGCTCTAAGTGCTCAATATGCCCCCCAGTTGCGCCTAAACGCCAAAGTCGCTGGATCAGGATCAGCCCGCGAACATTATCGTCAATACAATAACCATGAGCACGGTTGGTGACGCCATAGGAACTATGTTGATGAATGCCGCAAGAATCCGTCGCCCGCATCACGCCGTCGAGGCGCGGTTGAGTGTCCATAATCACGTGGGGTACCTGACTGGGCATTTCGTCGCGCGCTGTCAACGCAGCTTCGAAAGCCGCGAGATAGCGTCCCGCTGAGCGCGCCCAAATTGTGCCACGGCCGCGCTGGTAGGCAACATCTCCCGCTTTGCGCAGCTTGACTGGATCGTTCAGCAAAGTTGAAATTGAGTTTGAAAAGCCTGCAGCATCACCAAAATCCACTAACGCACCGGATGCTTCATCAACCACCTCGATAG
>JAYSRI010000353.1:0-3272 GCA_043721175.1 Alphaproteobacteria bacterium | reverse complement strand
TCGATACGCGGGTTGTGGAGGCCATTTACGCCTTTAACCGCGCTGACTTGCCAGCATTTGTTGGTCAGCAAATGGACGTGTTTGTGACAGCAACCCCGCTAGCAGTGTCGCCGCCTAAGACATCTGCCGAGGTCAAGAAATGAAACGGATACTCACGCTTGCGTCGGCTCTCCTGTTGATATCTGGCTGCTCTAGCCTGCAAGATTTCCGAGCTGGTGCGAGGACATCGCCGCCTATTAGTCCAGGTCTTGTATTGCCAGAGCGGTTTATCGCCACAGCTAGAATGCCAATCCAGCTTTTCTCGGACGATATCGTTCTGCGCGAAATTCTGGCTCAAGTGCCACAAGCACCCGATGTTGCAGTCGCTCAAAGCCGTTTGGCTGAAGCCACCGCAAAACTGGCCGCAGCGCGCGCTGGTTTATGGCCAAATCTGAGCGGGTCAACCACAGTTTCGGCTGCTGGAGCGCAGGGTACAAAGAGTGTCACGTCTGGGGTTATTGGCAGTAATCTATCCGTGCCGATAGATTTGTTTGGGGCCAACCGGAACCGGGTAGATGCCCAAGCGGCGCGGGTGCAGGAAGCCAGTTATAGTGAGGCGCGTACCAAATCGCTGACACAAGCCACCCTGCGTCAGCTTTATATCTCGTTGCGCACCGCACAGGCACAAATCGTCGTGACACGCGACAATCTCGCCAGTTCTAACGATAGTCTTTTGTTGGCGACTGTAAGGCAGCGCGCAGGGTTAGAGACCGGATTGGGAATTGCGCAAGCGACTAATAATCGCGATACGATTGGGGCGAGGTTACCAGGTTTCGAGCAAGGCGAGCGCGCAGCGCGTTTAGGCATTGAGGCCATTCTCGGCAAATTGCCAACCAGTCTGGAACAGCAATTGAGCACCGCACAGCCAATTCCACGCTTTAATCTGGCAGGCGCTGAAGTGGCCCCAGCTCTATGGTTGAGCAATCGCGCGGATTTGTTGGCAGCTCAACAACGCCTTCAAAGTGCTGGCCTTGACGCTATGGCTGCCAAAAAGGACCGCTATCCGTCTTTGAGCCTATCAACCCTGATTAGCCAAACCAGTGCATCACAGGGCTTCACTGGATTGGCTGGGTCCACCAGCGTGAATTTGCTGACAAGCCTGTTTGATTTTGGTCGCCTTGAGGCTCTTGCACGTGCTGCTAGCGCAGGGGCTCAAATCCAAGCCGAACTTTACAAGCAAGCTGTGGTCAATGCCGTATCTGATGTTGAAGTACAGGCGTCACGCACTTCGCAGGCTGAGGCGGCGACCAATGCCCAGAGCGCGGCGGTCCAGTCGGCGCAAGACCAAGCACGCTTGGCACGGGTACGTTATACATCGGGCCTATCAGATTTTCTGGCGGTTTTGACAGCAGAGCGTTCGGTGTATGAAGCACAAAGTGCGAAGGTCGCAGCACAAGGAGAGGCAGCTTCGGCGCAAGCAGCGCTCATTCTGGCGCTGGGATTATAGTGCGTCTGATACCAGCGGCCCTTTAAGTGGAACGCGACTTACAAAAGTCGCACTCTGATTGACCGTCAACTATTTCGGACGAATGCGTGTGCTAGCAGAGCGACTTTGGTAAGTCGCTGTCCATTCCAATCTGGCTTTTGTTAGCCGTGTCAATTCATTGAGTCCTACATCTAAATTGGATGTAGGGCTTTTTAACCCTCAGCTTGTGTCAGCTTGAGCTCCATGATGCGCTCGTCATCAAGCGTTTTGCCGACCTTGAATTGATAGGCGCCAATGATGTTGAAGCCGTACTTTCGGTAAAATGCCTGAGCGCGCGCATTGTCGTGATAAACCCCCAAATAAAGCGCTTCCCCACCTTGAGCCACAGCCCACGCGATGGCGACATCCATCAGCCTTTGAGCAAGACCCGAGCCTTGTTCAGACTTGTCCACATACAAACGGTAAAGCTCGCAGCCACCGCGCAACGGTGCCACAACCGGAAGCTCAAGGGGCCCGTAGTCAAGAAATCCAACGAGCGCATCGCCGCGAAAGGCAAGGTGGATTCTCCGGTCAAAAGCGCTCAAATCTTGTATTGTCCGCTCAATGCTAAATCGCTGCCTTGAGAAAAAATCCGCATCTTCGGGCGGATACAGGTGGCCGAAAGTTTCAAAGAAAGTCTTGGTGCCAAAGTCAGCCAATTGCTGTGCATCGGCCAAAGTCGCAAGGCGAATGGTCAGGCTCATTTCCGCGAAGCCTTCTCGTCAAGCCCTGAAACCCCCCGTCTCTTGGCCAAAACTTGCGCGACTGCGATGCCGGTCACGCCCGCAGCTTTGAGCGCTACTGCCACGTGATAGAGCAAATCCGCTGCCTCATTGGCGACCTCTTCTGGGGTGCCGCCAGCAATTGCTAAAGCGAGCTCCACGCCCTCTTCGCCAACTTTTTTGGCGCAAAAAACAGGACCTGCATCCAGCAATTTAGCTGTGTAACTGGCCGAGGGATCGCTGCCGGACTTGGCTTCGACGTCTGCCAACAAAGTATCCAGTGCGAAGCCAAGCGTTTCGGTCATGATTAAACTCCCTCCAAAGGCGTGCGAACAGCCGCGCCCGCAGCCGCTAAAGCCGCGCGTGCCTGCGCCAAGGTAAAAGTGCGAAAGTGGAAGATTGACGCCGCCAAAACCGCATTTGCGTGTCCAACAGTGACCCCCGCAACCAAATCATCCAATGTGCCAACGCCGCCAGATGCAATCACAGGGACACTAACCGATTTGGCAATGGATGACGTCAAATCTAAGTCATAGCCGGATCTGGTGCCGTCTTTGTCCATCGAGGTGATAAGTAATTCTCCAGCACCTCGGCTAACAACATCCTTGGCAAAATCAAGTGCATCAATGCCTGTTGGATTGCGTCCGCCATGGGTGAAGATTTCCCATTTGCCTCGCGCTACTTGCTTGGCATCTATCGCAACAACAACGCATTGTGCACCAAATTTGCGCGCTGCCGCATTGACGATATCGCGGTTGATAACCGCTGCCGTGTTGATCGCAACTTTGTCTGCACCAGCTAACAACAAGGCGCGAAAATCGTCAGTGGTGCGTACGCCACCCCCAACGGTTAGCGGCGTAAAACAAACGTCTGCTGTGCGCGCGACCACATCCAACAAAGTTCCCCGGCCTTCGATGCTGGCAGAGATATCGAGAAAGCAAATCTCGTCAGCACCTTGCGCATCGTAGAATTTTGCTTGCTCAACTGGGTCGCCTGCATCGCGCAAGCCTTCAAACTGAACGCCTTTCACGACACGGCCATCTTTG
>JAYSRI010000352.1:0-8525 GCA_043721175.1 Alphaproteobacteria bacterium | reverse complement strand
CAAGGCCGTCGTAAGAACACGATCCGCACCGCAACCGCCGCCGTCTGGCGTGCAGGTCAATATGCGTATCGCGACCGTAAAGCTAAAAAGCGTAACTTCCGTTCGCTGTGGATCCAGCGGATCAACGCTGCCGCGCGTCAGCATGATCTGACATATTCGGTGTTCATCAATGGGTTACTAAAAGCCGGTATCGAAGTGGACCGCAAAGTTCTCTCAGATATCGCGATCCGCGAACCAGAAGCATTCGCTGCTGTCGTGGTTCAGGCCAAGGCTGCTTTGGCGGCTTAAGCTGCTCAATTTTTTTGTACATCAAAAGGCCCCAAGGTGATCTTGGGGCCTTTTTTGTCGGCAGTTTAGGTCGTTATCGGCCTAAAGAAACTTGACAATCGACTCCGTCATTTTCTTAGCGTCAGCAAACAACATCATAGTGTTGTCGCGGAAGAATAACTCGTTTTCAACGCCAGCATAGCCAGATCCCATGCCGCGTTTGATGAACAAGACGGTTTTGGCCTTTTCGACGTCCAAAATGGGCATGCCGAAGATCGGGCTTTGCGGATCAGTTTTAGCCGAGGGGTTGGTGACGTCGTTGGCACCAATCACATAAGCTACATCGGCCTGACCAAACTCGCTATTGATGTCCTCCAACTCAAACACCTCATCATAAGGCACTTGCGCTTCGGCGAGCAGCACGTTCATGTGACCTGGCATGCGCCCCGCGACAGGGTGGATGGCATATTTGACTTCAACGCCCTCGGCCTTGAGTTTATCGCACATTTCTTTGAGCGCGTGTTGGGCTTGAGCCACCGCCATGCCGTAACCTGGCACGATGATAACTCGCTCGGCGTTCTTCATGATGAAGGCCGCATCCTCGGCACTGCCTTGCTTGACGGGTCGAGTTTCGACTTTGCCAGCTCCAGCGGCAGCATCGGTTGTGCCAAAGCCGCCCAATATGACCGAGATAAAACTCCGGTTCATCGCTTTACACATGATGTAAGACAAGATGGCACCCGACGAGCCAACCAGCGCGCCAGTAATGATCAAAGCGTTATTCTCAAGTGTAAAGCCCAATGCCGCTGCAGCCCAACCCGAATACGAATTGAGCATCGACACCACAACCGGCATATCCGCGCCACCAATTGGGATGATCAACGTCACACCCAATAGCAGCGACAAGCCAACTAAGGCCCAGAACGCCCAAAGCTGTGTGCCATGGGTCGTGATCATCACGCCTAGTAGGGCAATGATAGCAATCAAGATCGCGATGTTAAGAAGATGGCGTGCCGACAACATGATAGGAGCGCCGCTCATATTGCCATTCAGTTTGGCAAACGCGATCAATGAGCCCGTGAAAGTGATTGCACCAATCGCAACGCCCAGCCCCATTTCAATAAGCGAGGCCGTCTTGATGCCGCCGGTTTCTGTTGCGATATGAAAGGCTTCAGGGCTATACATAGCGGCCCCTGCGATCAGGACCGCAGCAAGGCCGACGAGCGAGTGAAATGCTGCCACCAATTGGGGCATCGACGTCATCGCAATCTTGCGCGCGAGCACCGCCCCGATGCCCCCGCCAATGGCAGTCGCCGCAACAATCACGCCAATTGTGGTGACGTCCAGCTTGACCGCCAGCAACGTCGTGCCGATTGCAATTGCCATGCCGATCATGCCGTAAGTATTGCCCTGACGGCTGGTTTCAGGACTGGATAAGCCCCGCAAAGCCAGAATGAAAAGAACCCCGGAAACGAGATACAAAAGAGCGGCGAGTGACGGGTTCATTTGGTTCTATTTTCCTCTAGCAGTCGCTTTACGCGCTCGACCAAGTCAGGAAGTCTTTCCGTGACTGTTGTGTAGATAATACCGGTATCCACGCTCCCATATCTATGGGCTAGAATAATCCGCATCCCTTAAGCTTCTTTCCACGGGAAGTCTGGTGTTTGACTACCAAGACTATCGCTTAATTTTCCCGCAGCTTCGCCGACCAATTCAATACTTCGCTCACAAGCTCGTTGAATAAGAACATTGTCAAGAAAGTCGGTCAATGAAGCGGTACCTAAGAAGTCGACTGCCTCTTGAGCAAAGTTGACGATATCGACTAGCAAGCCAATGTCTTTCTCATTCATAGCGGCACTAAATCCCGCATGAAGACTTTATGCTTGTAAGCATTTAGGAAATCGACGAATATCAAGTCCACGTCAAAGCCCAAAGCAATTGAAAGTGCCTCTTTTGCATTGACCACTTCAAACAACGTAATTTTCCGGTTCTTCCGAACGCCTAAATCGAGATCGCTATCGGGCCTATCATCACCGCGAGCCATTGAACCGCTAACGCCAAGAATTTCGATGCCAAATCTCTCAGAAACGCGACCTCGTTCCGCTCTGACACGGTTCAAAAGAGTAAGAAACTCTGCCTTCTCACCCATGTCCGCCCCCTTTAGCCGCGCCGCCCGTTTTTTCTTTCTTCTTATACATCGCCAACATACGTTGGGTCACTAAAAACCCGCCGAAAATATTGACGGCAGCAAGAGCGACCGCAACCCCGCCCATGCCGCGCGATACCCACGTAGCGCCATCAGCCGTGCCATCGGGCAGAGTGGATGCAGCGGCAACCAGCGCACCGACAATCACAACCGACGAGATCGCATTGGTCACCGCCATCAGCGGGGTATGCAAAGCCGGTGTGACGCTCCACACAACATAATAGCCAACAAAGATCGCCAAAACAAAGATAGCGAGGCGGAACACGGTAGGGTCAACGGCTTCCATGATTTTGTCCTTCTAAGCTGGAGTAGCGGCGACAAGGGCAGGATGAACCACCGCCCCATCGCGTGTCAAAAGCATGCCTTTAATGATCTCGTCATCATAGGCTGGCGCAAACGCACCTGTTTCTTTGTCTGCCAACAATGGCAACAAATTGAGCAAATTCTTGGCATAGAGTGCACTGGAATCCGCCGCCAATCGACCGGGTAAATTGGCAAAGCCTGCAATAATGACGCCATTGTCGGTGACCACCACCTCATCAGCCTTGGACAGCGGGCAATTGCCGCCTTGTTCAACCGCCAGATCAATCACGACACTGCCTGGCTTCATGGCATCAACCATAGCAGCGGTTACGAGCACAGGAGCAGGACGACCGGGGATCAATGCTGTTGTGATCACAATATCTTGCTTGGCGATATGCTCACCCACAAGAATCGCTTGTTTGGCTTGATAGTCAGCCGACATTGGCTTAGCGTAACCGGCTGCGGTCTCGGCGGCTTTGAATTCGTCATCCTCAACCGCCACAAATTTGGCCCCAAGCGAGGCTACTTGTTCCTTCGAGGCTGGCCGCACGTCAGTGGCCGTAACAATCGCGCCAAGGCGACGGGCGGTGGCAATGGCTTGAAGCCCTGCAACACCGGCCCCCATCACAAAGCACTTCGCCGCTGCAATTGTGCCAGCCGCCGTCATCATCATGGGAAAGCCGCGACCATAAAGCGATGCCGCCTCGATCACGGCACGGTAGCCTGCCAGATTGGCTTGCGACGACAAAGCATCCATCGCCTGTGCGCGAGAAATACGGGGCGTAAATTCCATCGATAGGGCAATCAGACCCGCTGCTGCCGTAGCATCGACTAGGGCGCGGTCGGCATGGGGAGTCCAAAATGCGAGGACGCCAGCACCCTTGGGGATCAGTTTAAGCTCGGCCTCATTAGGGCGTCGCACCTTCATCACGAGTTGTGCGCCTGACAGCGCGGCCTTGGCGGTTGGGGCAATGGTGGCACCCGCATCAACAAACAGTCGGTCAGGCGTTGACGCGCCCGCCCCCGCCCCCGTTTCAATGGTCACAACATGACCCGCAGCGACAAATTTCTTCACAGCCTCTGGCGATGCGGCCACCCGGGTCTCGCCATCGCGGACTTCCTTCAAAACAGCAATCCGCATGCGCTACCTGCTCCCAGCTTTGTCAAATCATCGTGTTATTCGCACGATGCAACAACCCCGCCATTCTGGCAACTGATATGTGCGGGTAGCGCGGTTCCCTAAAGCTGTTCTGATTATTGCCCCAAGCCGTCCACCCATCGGACAGCTATTCGTAGAGCGTAACCAGAGCGCCGGGTTTCGCGCATGTTTGCGCCTCGATTACACCAAATCCAACAAGCGCGCTTTGAGCGCCGCATCTGTGCGGTAAATGGCACTCAGACTGTGCAAGATTTGGCTGAGGTGGCTTTTGACGAAGCGTGCCTCGACGGTTAGCGCGACCGCGCTTGGCCCATAGCCACATAGGACAAACACCATGATGCCTATGCCGCCGGCAAAGCCCGCCATATCAAGCGAAAGCGGTGACCCTTCTGACGCCCGCCATACAATCAGCCAACCAATGCTCATCACGATACCAATGCGATTGGTGCTCACATTTTCAGGCGGAGCAATTGGCTGAGTGGGCGAGCGAATCACAAACATGCCCGCCCGCGTGGTGGCGGCACGCCGAAAAAAACCTGTTTTTCGAAGAAAAAATGGTGCCCGAAACCGGTCTGGACTCGAACCACAAGCTCGCCAGCGGCGAGATGCGAGCATTGAGCGAGCCCGCCCGCGTGGCGGCAGAACGCCAACAAAGAAGCCGTTTTTTCAAAGAAAAAATGGTGCCCTGAAGAGGACTCGAACCTCCACGCCTTGCAGCGCTGCTACCTGAAAGCAGTGCGTCTACCAATTCCGCCATCAGGGCCCACAACCGGCTGGGTTAAAGGAGGGTCGCCAGTCCGTCAATGCTTCAGACCTGTAGAGATATGCAGTAGACGCCAAATGCGCGGACTTAAAAGACGCAAAGCGAAAGTTGACGCGGCTGTCGATCAATGGAAATTGCGTCAGTCGAAAATAGTCTTTGCCTCAGCGTCTTCAAAGCGATCTGCGGCTGCGAGGGGCTTAAACAAGCCCATCCAAGCTCCTGCAATCACAATCGCTCCAATGCCACCAACAACCACGGCCATAACAGGGCCAAGCAGGCGCGCTGCGACGCCGGATTGAAACTCGCCCAACTCATTACTGGCTGAAATGAACACAAAACTAATGGCAGAAACGCGGCCCCTCATTGCATCAGGGGTCGCCAATTGCACGAGGCTAGAGCGGACATAAACGCTGATCATGTCAGCCCCGCCAGCAATGGCTAGACACAAAACGGACAACCACAACGTGCGTGACAGACCAAAGCCCAACGTAGCTGCACCAAACAGGAATACAGCGCCAAACATCCATGTCCCAACATGGCGCTTGATCGGCGCAACCGCGAGCACAATTGCGACAAGACCCGCCCCGATAGCCCCTGCTGACCGCAAAGCACCCAAGGCCTGCGGGCCAGCATGGAGAATATCCCGCGCGAAGACCGGCAATAGTGCCGTGGCACCTGCCAAAAGCACGACAGCCAAATCCAGCGAGAGCGCACCGAGAACGATCTTGTTGTCGCGCACGTAAATCAAGCCTTCACGGATCATTTCCAATGTCCGCCCACTCTCAACTTTCTCTTGGGTCGGCGCTTTAGTGGCGAAGGCCAGCAACAGACCACATAGAAACATAACCAACGCAACGGCGTAAGGAACCCGCGTTCCAAATGCGAACAGCAATCCACCAAGTGCGGGTCCCAGAACCGACCCGCCGTGAAAACTCAGAGACATCAGGGCGATGGCTTGTGGCAGCTCGGCGCGTGGCACGAGATTGGATACCATGGCCGAACTTGCGGCGGGCAAAAATGCATTCAACATGCCCGTTAGCATCGCAACAACAAAGATTGCGCCGATCAACACATGGGCTTCATACCCAGAGACGACAACCAATGCCGCGGCAATTAGCGTCTTGATGCCAATACCGATAAGAATGATCAGGCGTCGATCAAACCGGTCTGCCGCTTGACCGCCAAATAGCGACAATAGCAACAATGGCAGGAATTGTGAAAGGCCAATCAGGCCCAATAAAAATGCGCCTTGCTCAATGGTGTCGCCGCGGGCGCGCGCGATATCATAAACTTGCCAGCCCATCGCGGTGACCTGGATTTGGGTACCCAAGGTCCAAAAAACACGTGCACACCAATAGCGGGCAAAGGACTTGTGTTTGAAGGGGGCTAGTGAAGTAGTCACGCAAATGTGATGGGCGTCGTTGTGGCCCGCGTCAACCACTTGTCCATAACACGTCATTAATTGTGCGGGCACCTGTTGCCAACATAACCAAGCGGTCAAAGCCAAGAGCCACGCCGCTGGCTGGCGGCATGATCGAAAGCGCTGCGAGAAAATCCTCGTCAATTGGGTAGGTTTCGCCGTAAATTGCCAACTTCGCTGCCATATCAGCTTCAAAGCGAACCCGCTGCTCGTGTGGATCGGTTAGTTCACCAAATCCGTTGGCCAACTCAACACCGCAAACATAAAGCTCAAATCGTTCTGATACACGGGGATCGGTCGGCGATCTGCGGGCCAAAGCAGCCTCACAGGCAGGATAGTGGGTTAAAAAAGTTGGGGCAGTTAGTCCCAGATAGGGTTCGATTTTCGCAACAAGAATCTTGGAAAAAATGTCCGACCACGTGTCGTCTATGGACGTACGAATATCCGTCTTGTGCGCCTGATCAGCCAGCAACTCTCTAATCCCCTCGCCACCATCGGTGAGTGTCACCATCAAATCAATCTGTGCATATTTCGAGAAAGCATCTGCAAGTGTCAGATAAATCGGCGGTGCATCCATACTGACTGACTGGCCCCGCCACTTCAGTGTCTGTGTTGGAACGGCAGTCGCGCAGATGCGTACGATTGCTAAGGTATCGTCCATGATAGTCTGCCAGCTCGTGTTGGCGCGGTACCATTCGAGCATCGTAAACTCAGTGGCATGGAGGCGACCGGCTTCACGATTGCGAAAAACGCGGGCGAAATCGTAGATTTGTGTTTCGCCAGCGGCCAACAGCTTCTTGCACGCAAACTCTGGGCTTGTGTGCAAATACATCGGCGTTGGCGTGCCGTCTGGTGACAAAACGTAGGTTGCCAAAGCGTGCAAGTGTGTCTCGTTGCCGGGGGAAACCTGCAATTGAGCGGTTTCGACCTCGGAAAAACCACCCGCATCAAACCAAGACCGCAATGCCGATTTGATGCGGCCTCGTGCTTCAAGGAAATGACGTTTGTCAGCGTGGCGAGCAGTGTCCCACCACGGGGTTGAGGCGTTCATGAGCGCGGACGCAAAAAGCGCTCGATGATTATTGCTAGTGCCGGAAAATGGCTATCGACGCTAAAGCCTTGCTCCATAGCTACGCGGCCAACGCCACCTTCAATCAAAGCGAGCAGCCAAGATGCTGCCACCGTTAAGTCCAGACAGCTGTCGATTTGTCCCGATTCAACGCCACGCTTCAAGTGCCTTATCATAGCCCGACGCGCGGCATCGTCATTATCGGCGAACAAGGCCGCGACAGCAGGATTGCGGATGGCTTCGGCCGCAATTTCTATGCTGATAGCGCTATAAATTGGATCGCTTGCCGCGATGAGCGCTTCTTTTGCTAAATTCTGTAGACCGACCACCACGTCGTCACTCGCTTCGAGGCGTTGCATGACACCAATCGTGTCGCTGCGATCCATTTCGGCAATCGACTGAATGATAGCATTTTTGGTTGGAAAATAATGAAACAAATTGCCAGGGCTCATACCTGCTTGGGCACATATTTGGGCCGTTGAAGTCGCGTGAAAACCCTGCTTCGCAAAGCACACGATAGCCGCATCCACAATTTGGCGGCGTTTAGCAAGTTGCTTTTCCGGGTCAATTTTTCGCATCTTTAATCCCTATCACGAGCCATATGCAATTTCCAGATTGACATTATTAGACCAATTGGTCTATTAATGTCAATTAAGAAGGAAGTGACATGACAAATTTGATCTCTAGCGTGGACCAAGCGGCTGAAATTGCGGGAACTCTGCCTTTCTTGTTATTGCCACTTGAGTTTTGGCGGCTACAAAAAGCAAAACAGCTAGGCAAGCGGACTTGGCTTGAAATGCTTGCCAATCTCAGCCCGCTAATACCCGTTATAATAACGGGCGGCATGGTCACGGCTTTCGTCATTTGGCTTTTCTCTAGTGCTGCGACTTTCGCAATCACAACATTGCCAGTCAATGTCTGGACGATAGTAACAGCCATCGTTTTGGTCGACTTTATGTATTATATAGACCATCGTATCGGGCATCGGGTGCGCTTAATGTGGGCGGTTTCTCACAGCGTGCATCACTCTTCCCCGCTGTTCAACCAAACTACGGCACTGCGTATTTCCTTTGTCGACGGCTTTATTTCACCTTGGTACTACACGCCAATCATCGTGCTGGGATTTGATCCGCTACTGGTTGCCAGTGCATTTGGCATCGTGTTGGCCTATCAACAATGGATCCACACAGAGACAATTGGGAAATTGGGTTGGTTTGATGTGATCTTCAATTCGCCATCCAATCACCGTGTTCATCACGCCACGCAGGAACGGTATCTGGACAAGAATTATGGCGGCATATTCATGCTCTGGGACCATTTGTTTGGTACTTATGAGGC
>JAYSRI010000351.1:0-8533 GCA_043721175.1 Alphaproteobacteria bacterium | reverse complement strand
CTTCAAGGCCTTCCAGCAGGCTTTTCGACAGAGCGCCAATTGTTTTATTGACCTCCTCGCGCAGCGCCCGACTATCTTCAGCGGTGGCTTTCCGGTGTTCCAATAACCTGGCTTCAAACCCGTCAAGGCGGGCGGTTTGCTGGCGAGCCTGCTCGCTCAGACGCTCAGTAACCAAAGCGCCAAAAGCACCGAAGCTGTTTGCGGCTTCTTCGCGGGCTGTTTTGGCGGCAAGGTCGTTGGCGGCGCGCGCCTCGTTTAACGTTGCAGCGAAGCCGTCAAAGGCGCTGCGTTGTGCGTTGGCGAGTAGATCAATTTTTTGCGCCATGTCCTGGCCCACGCCGGCAATCCGTGCGGCACTATCTTCGCGCGCGATACCGGCTTGGCGAACAGTTTCATCGCGAAGGCCCGATAGCCCGACACCAAGCGCCTGACCATGATCCAGCATCCGGATGCTCAGCGCCTCAATTTGGCGCGTCTGTTGACGCAAATTTTTACTCGAACGGGTTAAAGCATAATACAAAATGCAAATGAACGCCAGCAAATAGAGACCGACAACGGCCCCCAACAACAACGGGTCCTGAATATTGGAAATCGGCATGGGCATCCTAAAGCTCGCAGAACGTTAGCTTATTAGAGTATCGCGCGCAAAATCTGAAACAGATTTTCTTGGGCCACGTAGGCTCTATCTTAAAGTGCTAAATCGACCTGATGTGCTTCATAAATGAAGCGCGGCGATCTAGTGCTTGGCAACACACGCAAGATTATGGCGCGTTTCAAGTTTTGGTTTAGGGAAAACAAAAAAAGGCCGCGCCATGGTTAGGCGCGGCCAAACCCTCTTGCGAGAGCATGAAGGCGTCTCCTCCCCGAAACGCCGCAGAGCCGAAGCTCTTGCCCCACTTCTGTCGCAATCTGTCGCGTTTCTGTCAAGTACATTTTGTCGCAGGCAGGATAAGTCCGTAAAAACCCGCGATCAAAGAGGCGCTGTTGCTGCTTTGAGCCAATCCAATACCGCGCCGTCAACGCGCGGCCCCAGCTCTGATAAAACACGGCGGTGATAATCATCAACCCAATCGCGCTCGACGTGTGATAAGAGCGCGACCTCAATCACGCGTCGGTCGATTGGCGCCAAGGTCAAGGTTTCAAACCCCAGCATTGGTCGCTCGCCACCAGCAATGTCGGCGGCAGGTGTTACAAATTGAAGGTTTTCCACCCGAATGCCAAAGCCATCGGTTTTATAAAAACCTGGCTCATTGGAAACAATCATCCCCGCTTCAAGGCCAGTATGGTTTGGGACTTTCGCGATACGATGTGGACCCTCGTGAACGCCCAGATAGGAGCCCACGCCGTGGCCGGTGCCATGATCATAGTCGAGGCCAACTTCCCACAACGCCATCCGAGCCAAAACATCTAGTGCCGATCCTGTCGTGCCCTTTGGAAAACGAACCCGCGATAGCGCAATGTGGCCCTTGAGCACACGCGTGAACCGGTCCTTCATTTCGCTGGTTGGTGTACCCACTGCAATCGTGCGTGTTACATCAGTTGTGCCGTCCAAATATTGCCCACCCGAATCGATTAAAAACAAATTGTCCTGATCCAGCTTCCGGTTTGTATCGGTCGTGACGCGGTAGTGGCACATAGCGCCATTTGGGCCGGCGCCCGAAATGGAATCAAACGACAGGTCTTGCAAAGCACCCGTTGCAATCCGAAAGCCTTCAAGAGCTTTGCAAATATCAATTTCGGTTAATTCGTCCTTGGGTGCTTCTTCGTCAAACCAATGCAGGAACTTGACCAATGCCACCCCGTCACGCGCATGAGCACGCTTGGAACCATTAATTTCTGTTTCGTTTTTCGTAGCACGGGGCAAAACAGTTGGGTCTTGCGCGCGCACAATCGTGGCGCCCCCTGCCTGTAAAAGACCAAAGATATGGGCCGACGATAAAGATGGATCAACTAGAACACGCTGACCGGACAGTTTCGTCAGCGCCTCTTCAAAATCATCTTCATTGGCTATGGAAACTTCATTGCCCAAAAAGCCGCGCAGCGTCGTGGTCACTTTTTCAGGCCGGACAAAGAGCGTCGCCGTTCCATCACTATGCAAAATTGCGCTGCCTAATGGCAAAGGTGTGCGGGTCACGTCTTTACCGCGAATGTTGAATAACCAGGCCAAGGCCGCTGGCGAGGTCAATACACTGGCCGAAACTCCGTCACGCGCCAGTTTCTCGCCAATCTTCGAGCGCTTAGATGCGCTGCTTTCGCCGCTAAAGGCTTCTGGATGGGGAACAATCTCGCTTGTCGGAGCGCCCGGCCTATCGGTCCACGCCAAATCAATTGGATTGGTTTGGACGCCGATCAAAGTTACGCCACTATCTTGCGCCGCTTCTTGCAGGCGCGCTAGCATGTCGGGTGCCAGCAGTTTTGGATCATAGCCAATTTTACTGCCCGGCTTGGCATCGGTCTTAAACCATACAGCAGGACCTGCCTCAACCAAGTCGCGTCGTTCAATAAGCTCGGGTGCAGTTTGGGTTTCCGCTTGAATGGTATAGCGACCATCGGAAAACAAAAATGCTCTATCAGCCATGATTATGGCGGCACCCGCAGAGCCAGTAAAGCCCGTCGCCCAAGAAAGCCGTTCTGTACAATCAGGCAGATACTCGTTTTGCCACTCATCCTCATGGGGCACAAAAAGGCCATCCAAGCCCATGGTTTTGAGCTGGGCGCGGATGAGGGGAATTGCCTTGCGGCCTTGGTCTGCGCCACCGCGCACGTCATAAGTTTGATACATCCCGACGATTTAGGCGCAACGTAAGAGACCCGCAAGCGATTGTTGAAACAAAGTTCATGAAATATTTGCACCCTTTAGATACCATCGTGGATGACGGGGGCTTCTCTTTGCGACAATTTTTGCGTTTTCGCGCGAAAATTGAGCCAAAAAGAGTGGGAGTTATGTGTGACAAACACTGAAATGCGCAGCTTAAAATCTTTGAGCGACAGTGCTTCGACAAGCCGCGTGCTAAACCTTAGCCGCGTCAATGAACTGTGCAAAGAGCAACCTGAATACAAGGCAAAACCGTTCTTTTCCGACCCTAATTTGAACCGAGCGATTTTTATCAAACACCGATTGCGCAGCGATGAAGCCTATCTCATGCCGGGGTCGCCATCAATCGCAACTAAGATCATCTTTCCCTTTGACGCCACGATGTTGCGATCAGGGGGGAGGTCTATTTTCATTGGGCAAATTGGTTACCGTGAAACAATGGCTGAGTTTTTAGGCCAAGCGGGAAACAAAACCAAACGCGACCTTTCGGTTCTGGACGTCATGGAAACATTGCCGTCACTAGACCCATTTTTGCTCAAAGAACATTTGGCGCGTCATCAACACAGGCCAGCTGATTGTTATTTTGACATTTCAAAAGCAGATATGGCGCGCATGCACGCGTTTGCGCGCGCCCAAATTGGTGAGTTAATTTCATTGGCTTTTGGCACGACGGCCAATGACGGTGAGAACGAAGCCACGAGCATATTGGTTGACGCAATGATGGCCAGTGATGCTGGCGAACGCTTGGCACCTTTACGCGTAACCTTGGGCCTAAACGGGCGAGACTTTCAAGACGGCATCTTTAGTTGGAAAGGCTTTTTATATTACAAATGGTTGTTTGGCGAAATTGCAAAGAAGGTCAACCGCGTCATCAGTGAACTCGACCTGATACGCTTTTCCGATCGGCCAAGCGCTAGTGACGTTGACAGCCTTGAGACACAACGCAAAAAACTGCGCAAATCCATCCGTGAAGCAGCGCGCGCTTGCACGGCTGTGTTGGCCCTCTATGATGACGCCTTCCGTGATTTAGTGGACAGAGGCAAGGCAGCGGCCTTTCGCAAATTCTTGTTGGAGGCGCCGCGACTATTTGTGGATTTAGGGGCGCGGATGGGGGTGATCGACCATATTGTCAGCTTCTGGAGCCACCGCTTTCCCGATGAGGAGCCACTAACAATTCACTCGCTCGAATTTGGCGGTGTTCTGGCCGAGTTTCAAAACGGCCTATCGCTTGATTTGCAATCGCAAAGAACGCTGCACGGCTGACTAATATGACTTGGTGCTTTGGGGCCGTCGGTACGTCAAGGTTGACCAATTTTCCTTGCGGTGACGATGCTCGAGCACAAGGCCTCTTTGGCTATAAGCACGGCGCACGGCTGGCTCTTGATGTGTGAGTAATCCTGATAGAATGACACGGCCACCGGGCTTTACAATGGATGCTAAGTCATGCGCCAGCCGAACAAGGGGCTTCATCAAGATATTAGCGAACACCAAATCATATGGTCCTTGCGAGCGTATGAGAGCACGTCGGACGCCGTTTGCCACATAAGACCTACAACAGAAGCCGACTTGGTTGAGCAACATGTTTTCATTAGCAACTTCATTGGCGCGGGGGTCAATCTCAGTTCCAATGACCACACGGCTGCCGGCTTTAGCAGCGGCAATGCCCAGCACAGCCGACCCTGTTCCAACATCCAAAACCCTGTTTAGCCGAACACCAGCTCGGTTCAATCTATTTAATGCCAAAAGGCAACCCGAAGTCGTGCCATGATGGCCCGTGCCAAAGGCTTCCCCGGCTTCAATAATAATTTCTTTTTTACCGTTCTTGATCTGACCGGCATCATGACTGCCTAAAACAACGAATTGTCCCGCGCGCACAGGCGGCAGACCTTCCAGCGACATCTTTATCCAGTCAGCATCTTGTAGCGGCGTCAACGTGGCGTCCAGATCGGGGCTACCAATTGCCAGTGCACCAAGGCCAATTTGTGCGGGGTCAAGCTCCTCGTAGACGGCTTCCAGCTTAAACTGGCGCCGCTCAAGTTCCCACCACCCAACAGCTCCCGCACCCCCAACGTCGTCGAGCAAATTGGACGCGGCTTCGATGACGGCGCGCGGGCCTGTGGCGATGATAACAAACATCGCTGCTGGATAGGAGAAAATTCTGTCAATGTCGAGTTGGCAAGATCATGGGCTTCTGGCCTATTGCCATAACTGCAAAAGCGGCCACAAATGCGACGCTATGAGCCTTTATGACCAAACAAGTTTCAGACCGCCACGCGCACCAAAGATCTGGTTTGAACGGCGTGAGTTTGACGCGATCATGACTTTGTATGGACGCGGACAATTGGCGGGCGAATGGCGTGATTATGCCATTGATGATGGTGCCGATTATATCACTTTCTCGATGTTTCGACGCGCCAGCGAGCGCCCGCTATACCAAATCGAAAAACGGCCAGCACTAGCCACCAAACAAGGCCAATGGTGCATTTTAGGGGCAATGGGACAAGTGCTGAAACGCGGCCATGAACTGACCAGCGTGATGGAATTGCTTGAGCGGAAGTTGTTAAAAGTCGTCAAAACGGCTGCCAGCGGCAATTGATGATTGATCAGTAACGCGAAATTGAGCATTTGGACCTATCTCCAAGCTGCAAACACACGACGCTAACACATGTGCTGCCCTTGTTCGGCCAGAATTTGGCACGAAGTACAGGTGGCACGCGTTCTGGCACAATTTTTTAAGAAGCATAAATTGGCACCTCCCTTGCCCCCTAAAACCTCGGCACTTCTTCATGAGTTGCGCGATGCGTTTCCCGGTGACGAACCCATCTCTGTGCGCGATTTGCTGAAACGCCTTGATGGCCGTGCATTTGGGTTGCTGCTCCTAATCTTGGCACTACCCAATTGCATTCCCAATGTGCCTGGCATTTCGACGATTTTTGGCTTATTATTAGTAGCGCCCGCTTTGCAGATGATTTTTGGAGCTGGCACGCCTTGGATACCCAAACGCATTGCCGACTTGAAGATTGAGCCCGGCACGTTTCGTAAGATCATTGACTGGACGATGCCCAATTTGTTGCGGGTCGAAAAACTGGTGCAGCCGCGATTGCAATTTCTGACCCAAAAGCCCGCAACAATCTGGTTTGGCGTGCAGACTCTGATCCTTGCCGGGATATTGTTATTGCCAATTCCCTTCGCTAATTGGCCGCCGGGCATGGGCGTAGCGACTTTAGCAATAGCGCTCCTTCAACGGGACGGGTTGTTTGCGCTTATCTCGTTTGGGTTTTTCATCGCCAGCTGCATCATAGCGCCGTTGGGCATCGGCATGGCCTTTGCTGCGATGGACTGGGTTATCGGCACAGTGTCGAGCTGGATATTCTTGCTGATTGGCTAAATAGCGCTTTGTGTCGCGCCGATCCAACCGCCCCCTAACACGCGGTCACCATTATCAGCAGGATCATAAAACACGCAGGCCTGCCCCGGCGCGACACCCTCTTCAGCCTCGTCTAATTCAACTGACCAACCTGCACCCACCCGCAAAGTTGCCGGCACTGGCGGTCGTGTCGAGCGCACACGCGCCAAAATACGCCGACCATCCAGCTTATCTTCAAAGGCAACCGTCTCGCCAATCCAATTGACGTTAGTCAACACAAACGACGAAACTGCCAGCGCCTCGCGTGGGCCAACAATGACTTGGCGGTTTGGCGCATCAAGGCGCACCACGTAAATCGGCTCACCTGTTGCAATGCCTAACCCACGGCGCTGGCCCACAGTATAGTGGATCACGCCCTCGTGCGTACCCATGACGCGGCCATCCAGATGCACCACTTCGCCGGGTTCAATTGCACCGGGCCGCAATTTTGCGACCACATCGGCATATTTTCCAGTTGGTACAAAGCAAATGTCTTGGCTATCGGGCTTTGCCGCAACCTCCAGCCCCATTGCCTCAGCGATTTGGCGGACAGCGGGTTTGGGCAAGTTCGCCAACGGAAATCGAAGGAAGTCCAGTTGGACGCGGGTAGTGGCGAATAGGAAATAAGATTGATCGCGCGCCGGATCTGCCGCCCGTCGCATCTCGCTGCCATCTGGCCCGCTTACTTGCGCCACATAGTGGCCTGTCACAAGGCAATCGGCGCCAAGGTCTTGAGCGGTTTCCAGCAAATCCTTGAACTTCACTGACTGGTTGCAGCGCACACAGGGAATGGGTGTATAGCCAGCCAGATAGGTGTCAGCAAAATTATCCATTACCGCTTCTTTGAACCGGCTCTCATAGTCCAGCACATAATGGGCAATGCCGATTTTGTCGGCCACACGGCGCGCGTCGTGAATATCCTGCCCCGCGCAACACGCGCCCTTCTTTTTGAGTGCCGCGCCATGGTCATAGAGTTGCAGGGTAATGCCAATGGTTTCATAGCCAGCGGCTTGCACGAGGGCGGCTACAACGGATGAGTCTACCCCACCTGACATCGCGACCACAACGCGGGTCTGCGCACGGGGTTTGTCAAAGCCCAACTCAATATCGGGGAAATCTGTCAGCGCTTGTGGCACGCACGAAAGGGTATCAGCGTCCATGTGTCTCCTTCCCCATAGGTTCAAGGCCCGTGGCGATCAGGGTGGTTAGCACAAACCAACGTCTATTCAAATGCGATTATCCACAAAGCCCCTTCCCCAAACCCGTAAACCGTCGCTATAAGATCCTCCATGCTCAGCCCATTTTCAAAACACGCCAAGTCCAAATCTGACGCCGCGCCTGAACGGCCATTGGTTGCCGTGCAAAAGCTGCCCCACTTTGGCGATCTGGCGTTGCCAGCTTACGAAACCAGCCAATCTGCCGGGATGGATTTGCGTGCGGCTTTGGCACCGGGGCAAAAAATTACGATTCTGCCGGGTCGGCGCGCCTTAATCCCAACTGGCATTTCCATCGCTTTGCCACCTGGATTTGAAGCGCAAGTTCGACCGCGTTCGGGTTTAGCGCTTAAAAATGGCGTAACTTGCCTTAATAGCCCAGGAACCATTGACGCCGACTATCGCGGGGAAGTTGGGGTCATTTTAATCAATCACGGCTGGGAATCATTCACGATCCTGCGCGGCGACCGGATTGCGCAAATGGTGATCGCGCCCATTACTCAAATTGACTGGATGGAGCAACAAGCGCTTGATGCAACCCACCGTGGCACGGGCGGGTTTGGCTCAACTGGTACCAAGTAAGACTTGACCAAGCCTCAAACCCTGACGCGCGGTGCCCAATTGGCCAAAGCTGGCTTGATCGGCGTCGGCGATGTCGACGACATGGAACATATTATCGAGCGTTATGCACTCGCCATCACGCCCGAGATCGTGTCCTTAATCGACAGAACAGATGCCAATGACCCGATTGGAAAACAATTCGTACCCAGCCAAGCCGAGTTGGACACAAAATCGGAAGAAAATCCTGATCCCATAGATGATGCTGCCTTTTCGCCACTGCCGGGTCTCGTGCATCGTTACAAGGACAGGGTTTTGCTCAAGGTTGTGTCAGTCTGTCCCGTCTATTGTCGCTTCTGCTTTCGACGCGAAATGGTCGGGCCGGGCGGGGAGGCTTTAGTGGGTGAAAACCTCGACGCGGCATTTGAGTATATTTCTGCACGGCCAGAGATTTGTGAAATCATCATGACGGGAGGCGATCCGTTCATGCTGTCAGCACGGCGAATTGAGCAGCTGACTCAGCGTTTGGCTGCCATTAGG